>NZ_JASCXF010000008.1:0-116163 GCF_030062225.1 Sphingomonas sp. 2R-10 | reverse complement strand
GGGGGCGAGGGGGCGGGAACGTGTCGATCGCCACCCATGAGCCGGTTTCGCTGCACGGATGATCCGGATACCGAGTTGCTTGCACGATGAACTCGTGGCGCGGGACGGAAGCCGACATGTCGATCGTGGAACCCGGCAGCGACGTCACGGAAGGTCCGGGGTCTGCGCCTTCGGTCTTCAAGGTCCCGTTTCGACCGGAACCTCGGCGCTCGCTTCCAGGTGAGCGATCAGCGCGTCGAGCGTCAGCGGGCGGCTGATGAAGAAGCCTTGTGCGGCATCGCACCCCATCATCGTCAGCAGCGACAGTTGCGCCTCGGTCTCCACGCCTTCGGCGGTCACTTCCATGTCGAGGGCGTGCGCCAGATCGATGGTGGACCGCACGATCAGCGGCTCCGAATGATCGTTGCCGATCTGCCGGATGAAGCTCCCGTCGATCTTGAGTTCCCTCGCGCCGGAACCCTTCAAAAGGCCGAGCGAGGAGAAGCCCGTACCGTAATCGTCGATGGCGACGACGATGCCCATGGCCTCCAGTTCGCGGATGTATCCGGGCACTGTCTCGGGTTCGGCGATCAGCGCGGTCTCGGTGATCTCGAAGCAAAGGCGCGGACGCTCTCCGCCGAGGACGTGCGCGCAATTACGGATGAAGTCACGCTCGCCCATCATCATTGGCGAGATGTTGAGCGCGACGACGAGATCGAATCCACGCTTGCGCAGGATACGTTGCCGTTCGATCGCCGCTTCGATCGTCCAGTAGGTGACCGCTTCGATCAGTCCCTCCTCTTCCAGGAGGGGAACGAAGGTCGCGGGTGCGACATGGCCCCGGTCGGGATGCTGCCACCGCAGCAGGGCCTCCGCGCCGGTCACCTTTCGGCTCTTCAAATCCACCTTGGGCTGGAATACGAGCTCGAATTGTCGCCGATCGATCGCCTGGCGGAGATCGCGTACCAGTTCGACCCGGTCGCGGCTGTCGACCTGGCTACGCCGCACGATCCAGTCCGCATCGTCGTCATCGAGGATCGCGCCGGTCAGGCCCGTGGTGCGATCGACATGACGGGCGTGCCGGAGGCCCGTACCGCGCAGATCGCTCCCGGAAAGATCGAAGCCGCGCAGGTCCGCGTCCTCGAAGCGGAGCGCGCGGAGGTCGCGATCGCGAAAGTCGCGATCGGGCGCGAGGCAGGCCGCGCGCACCAGCGCATCGAAGCGAGTATCCTCGCCTGCGTAGAGGTCAGCTAGGCGGCGTCCGAGATCGGGATTGTCCATTACGAGGCGCGTCACGAGCGTTCCCCTTCCGCCGCCCGATCACCGTACTCGCGCGCCTTCGTACAAGCGGCCTGGATCTCGTAGAGGGTGAGTTCGTCCGTCATCGAGTCCGTGGCGGCCCGCTCGATGCAGATCGCGGCGAGGCGGTCGCGCATCGTGGCGATCGCCGCATCGCGCTCGGTTTGTGCGGCCTGCTCGCCACCGATCGCTTCGACGCTCAGGCCATCGCGCGTGGTCACCGCGAAGTCGATCGTGCCGGTCGCGCAGCCGGGCAGGAACTCGACCTCGCACCCATGCGGCCGTCCCTCGATGACCCGCGCGAAATACTGGCCATCGAGGCATCCGTCGCGCTTGAGCGGGTCGCCATGGGTCCGGTCACCGACCCGCCAGCCCCCCGGCACCGCCTCTACTTCATAGAGATCCTGCGACGCGGTGATCGTCCGCTCGACGGTAGCGCTGCCCTGCCAGGAAGATCCGACACGGTAGCTTCCGGCCGCTGATGCCCTAGGCTGGCCGCTCAGCGCTGCCGCCAGATCGAGGCGGCTTGCCCGGTCGCGGGTCGCAGCGGTGCGGTCCGAGGTGGCCTGCGTTTCGGCATAGGCGCCGATCTCGACCGCACTGCGATACTTGCTGTCGGCAAGAACCGAGACGCCGTCGCAGCGATAGCGCACATAGCAGTGACGCAGGCGGACCCTGAGTTCGATGGGTGGCAATCCCGACGGCGGCTGGTGCAGCACCTGTCCTGCAAGCCGCTGCAACAGCCCCGACCTGCGCTCCACCTGCAACCGCCACTCGTCCACCTCGAGCCGCAAGTCGATGGCGAAGACGTCCTCGATCCGGTTGGCGCCGCATCGAACATGCAACGCGACGAACCGGTCGAGTCCGCGCGGCGTGCCGGTGGTGAAGGCGCTGTCCGGGCGATGGTCGGACGAGGCGTCGATGCGGGTGCGATCGTTCATGGCCGCAGCGTAGCGACTGGAGTTTCGCCATGCCACCGGAACGCATCCCGCGCCCGTCCATCGACCGGTGCAGCCAGCGGATTGGCGAGCCGCCAGCCCGGCCGTGATCCGTGGCGGGAGCGAAGGTGAGGGGGGATCGGATGACGGATCGGAAGTCCGTTCGCACCCCAATTCAGCAGGAGACAATCCCATGGCGAGCCTCGCTCCCGTCGCCGACCGCCAGGTCGATGGCGCCTACCGCGTCGACATCTCGCGCGGATGCAATGTCGACCGTGTATCGTCGGAATGGTTCTCACGCCCCGACGACGAAAAGTACCTGTCGCTCACCGATCTCTACGCCAGCGTCCGCGGCCGGGCCGAGCGAGCGAAGACCAAAGTCGTCGAGAGCGCCAGCATCCGCGTCGAGGCACGCGGGCCGAACCGCGAGCAACTGGCGCTGCTGGTTCCCGACAATGCCGGCCCGGTCGCACCGACCAACTGGTCGTTCGGGCAACTGTGCAGTCTGGTCGGCGCACCGGCGTCCTATCTGCGCCAGCTCCCCGCGGTGCTGGCGGGGATCAACATGCAGCATGGTCTTCTCCATCACCGCGCCGAGCAGGTGAAGCTGCTCCAGGCCGAGGATGGCCGCACCGAACTGCGCGCGGTGACAGGCCCGGATTACGGCCGCATCTGGGATCATGAACTGGTCGCGGCGGTGATGAAGATCGCCGGCAACGGCACCGGGGACACGCGCTGGAAGGTGCCGGGCGTGCTCGACTGGGGCTCGATGCGCTACAACCCTTATGTCCACGTCTGCCGCGAGACGACAACGCTCTATGCGTCCGACCGCGACGTCTTCCTGTTCCTGGTAGACGATACGCACCCGATCGAGGCCGGCAAGCTGCCGAACGGCGACCCCGATCTCTACTTCCGCGGCTTCTACTGCTGGAACAGCGAGGTCGGCGCCAAGACGCTCGGCATCGCGACCTTCTATCTCCGCGCCGTGTGTCAGAACCGGAACCTCTGGGGTGTCGAGAACTTCGAGGAGATCAGCATCCGCCACTCGAAGTTCGCGGCCGCCCGCTTCGCGCACCAGGCCGCCCCGGCGCTGGAGAGCTTCGCCGACAGCTCGCCCCGCCACTTCGTCGACGGCATTCGCTCGGCGCGCGAGCGCGTCGTCGCGCGCACCGACGAGGATCGCACCGACTTCCTGCGCAGGCGCGGCTTCTCCAAGACGGAAACGAGCCGCGTGATCGAAATGGTACTGGCGGAAGAGGGCCACCCGCCTGCCTCGGTCTACGATTTCGTCCAGGGGATCACCGCGCTCGCGCGGGGCAAGCCGCATCAGGACGCGCGGCTCGATCTCGAAGCCAAGGCGAGGAAGCTGCTCGAACAGGCGCGCTGACGCCTCGCTGCCGCTCCGTCTGAATCCATGACCTCACGCTCCGGCCTCCCGGCCGGAGCGTGCCTTTCCCTTGCAAGGAGACCCGCTATGCGCGTCCGATCCCACGCTTCCATCGCGGAACCCATCGCCCGAACGCCTCCGATCGGCGCCACCATGCTCGCGCTGTCCAGGATGGTGAAGGGCCGCAACCCCCGACGCTACTTCGACCGCGCGACGCATGACGAACTCGTCGTCTCGATCCGGCTGCGCGGGATCATCCAGCCGATCGTGCTCCGGCCGTGGCCCGGTAGCGGCGACCTGTTCGAGATCGTCGCCGGTGAACGCCGCTACCGCGCAGCGCTGGAGGTGTATGGTCCCGATGGCGAGGTTCCGGTCGTCGTTCGCGAGATGACCGACGAAGAAGCGCTCGAGGCGGCGATCGACGAGAACGACGTTCGCGACGATGCATCCGAGACCGAACAAGCCGACGCGGCGGTCCGCCGTCTGGCGGCGTGCGGCAACGACCGCGCCGAGACGGCGCGCCGGCTCGGCTGGTCGCGGGCGAAGCTCGATCGCCGCCTGGCGCTCGCCGACCTGTCCGAAACGGTCAAATGCGCGCTCGATGAGCGCCGGATCAAGGTCGGTCATGCCGAGCTGCTCGCGGTCATCCCGGCCGACAAGCAGGACAAGGCGCTCGACACGATCCTGAACGCCAGGCTGGATGTCGCCAAGACCCGCGAACTGCTGATGCGGGTTACACAGAACCTCGCCAGCGCGTGTTTCGACAAGGGCGAATGCACCGCCTGTCCGTTCAACTCCGCCGCGCAGGCGGTGCTGTTCGAGACCCATGTCGACGACGGGCATTGCACCAACGCTGCCTGCTTCGAATTGAAGACCCAGGCTGCCGAGGCGATCCGCTTCGAGCAACAGGAACAGGCCGAGCGGTTGGCGAAGGCGGCTCAGCCAGCCCCCGCCGCTGTGGATGCCGGTGAACCCGATGACGAAGATATTGAAGGGCACGATATCGAGGGTGATGAAGCCGATGACGATGGCCTGGAGCACGCCCGCGGCGATGCTGCGACCGACGATAGGGAACCGGCAAGCAGCACGACCGCTGCGCCTGCCCGGATCGCCGCCGTCGCACCCGCCCCGACACCCCCGGCGATAGCTGCGAGCCGGGCATCACTCACGGCTGGCCCGTGCGTCACCAGCACGTCGATTGCCGCCCGCACCGCCGAATATCGCGAGGCCGCCTGGCGCACCGCGCTTGCCCGCGCGCTGGCAGGTAACGCGGATAACGCCCGCATCACCATTCTGATCGCGGCGATGTCGGGCACGCTCTCCCAGATCAAGGCCGATACGCTGATTTCCCGCGCCGGCGTGCTGATCGGCGCGCCCTTCGCGGGGCTCGACTATCCGGCGCAGATCGCCGCGATCCGCGCCCTTGCCGGTGCGCAGGCGACGAACATACTGTCGGTAATCGGTGCGGCCTATGCCAAGGACGTCCACCGCTTCGGCCATGTCGCGGACCTGGCGCGGGCGTTCTACGTCGACCTGCGCGATAGCTGGCAAGTCGATCGGGCCTTTCTCGAACGCTATACCAAGGACGAGCTCTCCTTCCTCGCGCGCGAATGCGGCCTGGTCGCGCACATGGGCGAGAAGGCGTTCGCCAAACTGCTCGCCGCCAAGAAGACGGATCTCGTAACGGCGATGCTCAATCGCCCGGGCTTCGCCTGGCCCGGGCGCCTGCCGGGTTCGATGACGTTCGACGGTGCCTATGGCCCACCGCCGGACCGCGCGCCTGCGTCGGCATCTCCGCCGATCACCGCGCTCGCCGCCTGACCGCAACCCTTACCTGAAGGATCATCACCATGCTGATCGCCAGCCTGCTGCCGCTGCTTGCCCGCTATTCGCTTAGGCTCGACCTCGTCGCCGGCCCCGACGATACCGTGACCCTGACGGTCATTCCGCGAACGGTAGAGGGCGCAGCCCGCACCGCCGATGCCGGCGAGACCCGGCCGATCTCGATCACGGCGACTGCGGCCGAGATCGATGCCGAACTTGCGCGCGGGACGGACGGTGCGCTCGGCCAGCTGATCGCCGCGCGTAAGGACCTCGCGGACCAGATCGCCGAACAGCGGCAGGCTGCCGACAAGGCGAAGCAGGCCGTTACGGACGCGGCCAAGGCGAAAACTGCCGCACCCGCGGTCAGAACTTCGACGCTGGAGAGTGTCGCGACGCCAGCGGCGCCGACCAGCCCGCCCGCCACGGCGAAGCCGGACGAACCCGCCAGCCTCTTCTGACCTCCCAAACGAACCATCAACCTCGACGAACAGGACAGCGACCATGCAGATCCAGCAGCTCACCCGCACCTATCGCTATGACGGCATCGATCTTCCGGTGCCGCCGCATCTCGCCGAGGACCGGGCGGCGCTTCGCGCCTATCACGCCACCCTCTATCCGGCGATCCTCAACGCCGAGGCGGTCGATGCCGGCGTCACCGGCGGCGCCCACGTCGTCGAATATCGCCGCGCCATCGGCACCAAGGGCTGAGCGCGTGTCCCGCCCGCAGCCGGCGCCGATCCCCGCGGCGCCCGTCAAGACCCTGCTCGAATGGATGGCCTGCGACGATGGCGACACGACCGGCCTTGCCCGACCGGCCTGCAGTGCGCAGGCCGAAACCCTCCACGTCGCGATCGTCGCCGGCGCGCAACGCGGCGAGGGGGGCGGCGTCCGCGAGCCGCTTCATCCCCCCGCCGGTCTGCGGCTCGCACCGCTCGGCTGATCTTGCCGGGCGGGCGGTCGCGCTGTCCGGGGACATCCCGACCATCTTCGATACCCCGCTGGCGCGCCATCATCGGTTCGTCGGCGGCTGGGTCGCCAGGCAGCACCCGTCCGCGGCGATCTATACCCGGCCGCAGGTCCGCCGTCACATCGAGCGGACGTTCGCCGCCGCGGTGCTCGACATCCTCAAGCCCGTCGAGCTGGCCGACCTCGGGGTCGCGGTGCTGCGCGGCGACGGCGATCGGCCGCCGGCGCTCGTCGTCACCTGCGAGAGCGTCGGGCAGCTCGATCTCGGCTGGATCGAGGACAGCGACGCGCCGGTAGCCTGGCGCGCCACCGCCTATGCCGCGCTCGAACGCATGCTCGGTCGCGTGCTCCCGGTGTTCGGCTACCAGGATCTGTTCGAGGAGATCGCCCGCTGGTACTGGGAGGGCGAGACCGACGATGCCGCCGCGCGGCAGGTGTTGGTCGACTATCACGGTGCCGAGGAGGACGATCTCGACGGGCAGTCGCTGCCGTCGACGATGAACGCCCGCCGGCCGGCATGGATGATCGCGGCGAACGCGGTCCCGCCGGCACGTCTCCCGATCGGCCTGCGTCGAACGTTGGTTGCGCTTCGCCGCACCTTCGAAGCGGTGGAGCAGATCCCGCCCGGCTGCGACGCATGGCACGTCGATCATGAGATTCTCTTCGACCATCTTCCCGACCTCGAGGAAGCCTTGCACCTGCCGCCGGTGACGCTCGTCCCGTTCGATCAGTTCGCCTGCGAACTCGACGATATCGGCCGCCACGGCATGGAGGTCGGCTTCAGCGACGTCGCCGGTCTCTATCCGCTGCCCGATGCGGACCGGATCGACGACTGGTTCGCCTCGCTCCGGCTCGGCGCCACATTCCTGTGCGCGGTCCAGGAGCTGATCCGCTTCGATCCCTCTTCTTCGTGAGGTTCGGCATGCCAGGCCATTCCACCCGCTTCGACGCCGCCGCCGGCGATCTGGTCCTCAGCGGCGCCATCCTGCTCTACCGCGCCGGGTCGGCCAGTCAGGCGGCGTCCGCGTTCGCCAGCATCCATTCGGTCGAACTCGATGACGACGGTCAGCCGACGATCGCCGCGGGCGTGCCACTGTCGCGCGCGCATCTGCGGCAATGGACCGAGGCGCTCGGGCGGACGACGCGACCCGAACTCCTGCCGCCCGATGTGTTGGTCGCCCATGCCGACATGCTTGCCTGGTGGACGCCGGCGCAGGTGCGGCCCGCCTATTTCGCGCTGTCGAATCCGCCGCCGGATCTCCGCGCGCTGTCCGACCGGACGATCGCCCCGGTGCCCTATCCCGCGCATCTGTTCGTCGCCACCCGGTCGGGCCTCGGCGTCTATGCCTTGCCGACCGATGCGCGGCCGATGGCGGACACCGAACTGCGTCACTCGCCGGTGCTCAACGTCTATGCGAACGGACAGCTGTGCTGGGGCAACATCGCCCGGCCGGGAGGGCTGGACCTCGCATCGATCCCGGCGTTCGAGCGCGCGGTGTTCGACAGCTGGTCGACCCACCTCAACCCGGGGCAGGAGCGGACCGTCACCGGCAGGGGCGGCCTCGTCCGGCTCTGGGACGACCTCGCCGCGCGCAGGGCAAAGCGCTTCCCGGTCGGGCGTCTCCGGCCGTTCACGACCGGAGCAGGGCAGCGTGGCGGGCAAACACCGGGCGGCGGAGCCGAGCCGATGACGCTCGGAACGCTCGTCGCGCGGGGCCGGCGATGACCATGCTCGCCGACGATCCCACCGCCGCCGCGGTCCTTGCCGCAGTTCCCTGTCACCCGGTGCCGCCGACCGAGCGGTCGCCCGCCATCGACGCGCTGCGCGATGCACGAGCCGGTCACGGCTTCGCCATCGGCCATGACGGGGTGATGCTGATCCTGCGCCGGCCCTGGCTGGCGCTCGACCTGCCCGTCACGCCGCCGGTCCGTGCCTGGCTTCCTTACGGCAGCGTCGGGCCGGCAAAGGCGGACCTGCGCTGCGGGCTGATCCCGCACGCGCTGCTTGCGGCGATCGGCGATCATTTCCGCGCCGCACTGCCCGACGAGGCGGCGGCGTTCGTCCTCTGGAACGAGCAGACGCGCGCGTTCGTCGTCGAGTTCCCCGTCATCGACGCGGCCAGCCCGTCACGGTTGGTCTATCGTACCCCGGTCCCGGCACCCGGCTGGCATCTGGTCTGCGACGTCCACAGCCACGGACACGCGCGCGCCTTCTTCAGCGCCACCGATGACGTCGACGACGCGCATGCCACCAAGGTCGCGATCGTCCTCGGTCGTCTCGACGATCCCGCGGGACCGACGATGGCCGCGCGACTCTGTGCCGGCGGCATGTTCATCACCCTGCCGCGCAGCCCCTTTGCAGGAGAGCATGATGCCCTCTGATCGACATTATCTGCCCGCTGCCTTCGACGCCCGCATGATCCGGGTCCTCCTCGTCGGCTGCGGTGGCAACGGTGCGCAGATGCTGATGGGACTGGCCTCGCTCGATAACGCGCTACGCGCGATCTCGTCGCGGTTGCTGCACGTCACCACGGTGGACGACGATTTGGTCAGCGAGGCCAATCTCGGTCGCCAGCCCTTCTATGCCTGCGACCTCGGCCAGTCCAAGGTGCGGACGCTGACCGAGCGGATCAACATCGCGCACGGCCTCGCCTGGACCGCGGTCCACGGTCGTGCGCCGGACGCCGTCGGGGTCGAAGGGGCCGACCTCGTCATCAGCTGCGTTGACACCGCTGCGGCCCGCCGCGCATTGGGGGCGGCGCTGGGAACAGCGAAACGCGTGCCGACCTATTGGCTGGACCTCGGCAACCGCGCACGCGACGGCCAGTTCCTGCTCGGCTGCCCCGCACGATCGGGTGCCGACCCGTGTCGCCTGCCGACCGTACTCGAAGCCTTTTCCGAACTCGCCGACGACAGCCTCGCCGAGGACCACACGCCGTCCTGCTCGGTCGCAGAGGCGCTCGAACGCCAGTCGCTGTTCGTCAACCGCGTCGTCGCGGCCCACGCACTCGCGCTGCTGTTCGACCTGCTGGCTCGCGGTTCGATCGGCCAGGCCGGCGGTTTCATCAACCTCGCCAGCGGCCAGGTCGTCCCGATCCCGCTGCCGCGCGAGGAGCGGCCCCGTACCGCAGGAGGAGGAGAGGGGGGATGATGGCGATCGGCAGGAGATCGTCATGCACACCACCCGCTCGCAACGCTGGCGCGACCGCCGCAGCCGCTGGGTTCCGGCTGCCTCCGAAATCGATGCCCGCCGCCTCGCCGTCGACGTGATCGACGCGCACAGGGTCGCGAGCCCGTTCGTGCGGACGCATCATTATGCCGCGTCGATGCCGGTGACGCGGCTGTCGGTCGGGCTGTTCGCCGATGGCGCGGGCGGCCGGTCCGAACTGGTCGGGGTGTGCGTCTTCTCGCATCCGGTCAACGATGCCAGCGTGCCGAAGAATGCCGGGCTGAAAAACCCGCGCGCCGCCTGCGACCTCGGCCGGTTGGTGGTGCTCGACAGCCAGGGTGGCAATGCCGAGAGCTTCCTGGTCGCACGGGCCTTCCGGCTGCTCCGCCGCGAGAAGCCGGAGATCCTGTCGGTCATCTCCTACGCCGATCCGGTGCGGCGTACCGATGCGGACGGCCAGGTCTTCATGCCCGGCCATGTCGGTGGTCTCTACGCGGTGATGGCGGCGCGCTATGTCGGGCGCTCCAGTCCGCGCACCGACCTGATCCTGCCCGACGGTCGCCCGATCTCCTCGCGCGCACTGTCGAAGATCCGCAACGCCGAATGCGGCCAGCGCTACGCGATCGACGACCTGCTGCGTGCCGGTGCGCCGTCGCCGCAGCTTGGCGAGGACCGCGCGATGTGGCTGACGGGGCTGCAGCGCGCGGGGCTGCTGCTGCGGCGGCGCCATCCGGGCTGCCATGCCTATGTCTTTCCGTTGACCCGCGCGGCGCGGCACGCCGCCGCCCGCATTCCTGATCATCCCTATCCCAAGCTCGATCGTAGCCTGACCGACGGCGACGTAACCGCGCTGCCGCTGCTCGGCGGAGCCGCATGACCTCAATCGCACAAGGAAGCCCGCCGTGACATCGACCTCGCCTCGCGATCATCGCGACCTGCTCGCCCGTGCCCGTGCCGCCCTGGAAACGCCTGCCGACCTCGATGAGGTCGCGCGCGGCGCACTGATCGAGGATCTGGCGACCGCTGCGGCCACCATCGACGACGCTGAACTCGACGTCGCCGTGGCGCTGATCGACTCAGGGAATGGTACGCGGTTCCATGTCGCAACGAGCGATGCCGCGCTGACCCGTGAACTCGCTGCCTGGTGCCGCCCGCGCTGGGACCGGACCGGCGACCCGCGCGATTCCACCTCGCTCGAAGATGCCGAGATCGTCGACACCTATTTCGCCGGCGACATCAGCGAATATTTCGCCATCGGCACCGCGCGCATTGCGAAGGACGATGCCGGCCTCGAACAGGGGCGCTACTGCGTCCTGTCCACCGCGCATGTGTCGCACGCCACCTCGGAGTGGCTCGAGCGCTGGTCGCTCGGCCCCCCGCCGCCCGCGCCGGTTGCGATCGCCACCACCTTCTACGGTTGGTTCGTCGCGACGCGGGAGCCCGAGGCACATGCCGAGCCGCTGCCGACCGACCTGCGCGCCGCGATGCGGTTCGGCCGCCAGCGCGGCTTCGATTATATCCTGTTTGACAGCGATGCCGCCCAGGTCGATGGGCTCGACGTCCATGACTGGTGAGCGATCCATCGTTCCGGCGACCGACCCCGTACCGCTCGTGTGGGAGGCGGTCGAGATGCTGAACGATCAGCCCTGTTTCGCGCTGCGGCGCGATCCCGCTCGCATCAGCTATACGGTCGACGCCGCGATCGAGCGGTTTCTGGACGATCTCCGCATCCGCCACGATGCCATCCTCTCGGTGTTGCCCGATCTCACCTCCCGCATCTACCTGGCGTATCGCGACGACGAGCGATCGTGCGACGAGATCGCCGCGCTGCTCGGGCTGTCCGTGTCCGACGTCGCACAGCGCCTGGCCGATGCGATCTTCGCGCTCATCGGCCTCAGCGGTGTCGTCGCCGGCCGTCGCCGCGCCGGTTGAAGCCGGCGAGTCGCCACCTCGCCGCGACTGCCGGCAAACATCTCCCTGCGATCCTCGCGAAAGGCCCGACCATGACCAATCCACTATGGATCGAGAAGCTGGACATGCTGCCGCCGGACGGCCGTGGCCGCATCCGCCGCTATATCGAGGAAGGCTGCGGCGCCTCGCTCAGCACCTTCTATCGCTGTCTCCTTGCCAATGACCTGATCGGTGCCATGCAGGGCAGCGACGCCGAGAACCGCGCCGCGCTTCCGGTCTATGTCGACTATCTGACCGCCTATGCGCCGGAAGGCTGCTATGGCAGCGCCGACAAGCTGTACGCTTGGCGCGGCCTCTCCAGCGGTGACAGGTAACGTTACAGCCGCGCCCGATCCGCTCGACGTGCTGGCCTTAATCCATGGCTACAGCACGATGCCGTCCGATGCGTGGCAGGCGCGCTTTTCCCGAATGGCATGGTCGCATCCCCGCTGCCATCGCTCGCTTCCGGGCGGAGACCGACCATGGCCGGCGCCGCTGGGCAAGATCCGACGTGATGGTTAGCAGCGAAGCGGACGCGGTGCATCGCCGGGTATTCCTGCCGCTGATCCGGACGGAACTGAACGCCGCGCCGCCACCCTGACGCGCCCGCCTCAGCCTGAACGATCGCGGGCGCTCAACCTTTCGGCGGCGATCTCCGCGACACGCGCGCCGATGTGGCCGCCTTTGCCGCGCAGGATATCGGCGAGATCGCGCAGCATCGCGGCAAGATCCGCGTCGGACACGCCGCTGTCGAGGGTGGCATGGATCGCACGTTCCTCGTCATCATCGCACGCCTGCATCGATGGTTCTCCGTTCCCGCTCGAACGCCGCTGAGGGCGCCGCCGGCATAGCACATCCGCGTGTCCGGCGCGCGCGGCACCGTGAAAGAATGGTCATGCTTCACGTTCCCCCGCGACTGGGTGAGCCGGCCGGATCTGACGACGTGCAGCATCCACCCGGGCGCTCGCGACAGTCGACGGGCCAGATCGTGCCACGTAACCCCGGCTGTCGCATGAGCGACCGGTCGACACGGGCGCAGGTGCGTAACCCGGTGCTGGCGCTGCCGGCCGTCGCTGCGCTTCGACGGCTCGATCCGATGACGCGCATGGTCCTCCGGCAATTGTTGCTCGATCTCCAGAGGGATGCCCGTGCGCGTAGCGAGGCAAGCTGGCGACGGCGCAAGCCGCCCATGGCAGCCTATTTGGCCGCGGTCGCCGTCTATGCAGGGCACATCGCCCGGCCGCTCGGGCCGCCGTGCAGGACGTCCCGCATTGCATGTCATCCGGCAGGTCACTGCCCTCTCACGGTAGGGAAGGAGAGGGGGCGGTAGGGGTGAACCAGGAGATGGAGCCCATGCCGCTCGACACCCTCTACCGTCACCAGCAGGCGCTCGATTCGAGCGCGCTGACTATCATCATCGCCAGCGTCCATGCCGTCGCCGCTGCCATCGACGACTGCCGCCAGGCCGACCGCGATCCCGACGCCGATGCCGCCGTCATCTTGCTGGCACGCCATCTCGGCCGGATCGCCGAGGCCATTCCGGCGGCCGACGGCGAGTTGCGCCAGCGATGTATCGAGCGGATCGCCGCCATCCGCGGCAATCGGGTCCGCCGCGCACGTGAGGGGGCCGAGGTATCGGTCGCGCTCGAGACCACCCGCATAGCGGCCTGATCGGAGACGCGCATGCCAGACGCCCATTTCGATCCGGCCGACGCTGCCTGCTGGATCGCACACGGCCGCAAGCCCGAGCACGCCGCACTGATCGCCGCCGCCTGGCGCGACCATCCCGACCTGCCGCCGACCGCGCCGCTCGACGAGCGCCGGGCGCGCTCCCGCGCCCGGATCGCAGCGATGAACCCGGTCAACGAGCAGATCCGGCAAGCGTCGGCGCGCGAGCAGGAGGCGCGCAACTTCGCCTTCACCGAAGGCCAGCTTCGCCTCGGGCGAGCCTCGTCGCAGGATGCGGCGATCCTCGCCGGGCGCGACCGACATGGCTATGGCTGGCTTCGATCGGTCGACTATGCCTGGGGCTGGACGGCGGCGCAGGCCGGCTGGGAGTACCGACCGCCGGGCCGCGACCTGCTCGGCGTCGTTCCCGAAGGATCGACCGAAGCCTATGCCCAAGGCTTCGCCGATGGTGGCGGACGCCGCGACGATCTGTTCGATACGGCACGCCGCCAGTTCGCCGCTGCCGGTCGCGTGTCGACACCCGTGCAGGAAATCCCGGTCGCATCACGCCCGCTGCCTAGTGCGTGGCCGCAGCCGGCAGATATCCATGTACCGGTCGCCTGGGAGCGCCGGCTTCTTATCCTCGCCGCCTCGGCAATCCGTCACGTCGGAAGACCCTCTTCGGTGATCGAGCTGCTCGACGATCCGATTGCGGACGAGATCCGGCGGACACCGGGTATGCGGCAAGCGCGTATCGTGATCCTGTCGGCGGAGCACGGCTTCATCAATGGCCATGCACTATACGCGGGCTGGTCCGAGGCGATGACGCCCGGCCGCGCGGCGCAACTGGCGGCATCGTCTGAAGCCCGCGCGCAGCTCACGACACTGATGGAAGATCGCGAGATCGAGGATGTCCTTGCGGCGGCACAGGGCGAATATCTCACCGTCATCGACGCCCACGCTTCGGTCCTGCCGCTGTGCCGTGTCATGGAGCGCACCCGCAATACGCCGCTCCAGCAGCGCGCGCATTGCCGGACCTGGCTGGCACGCGGGCGCAAAGCGGGCGAGAATGTCGGTGCCGGGCATATCCGCTGGAGCAAGGTCATCCAGGGACTCACCGGCAAGCTCGGCGAGTTCACCGCCCGCTACGGCGGCAAGGTGGCCCCGCGCGGTCACCGCATCCTGATCGAGGTCGCGCCGGGCGTGGCGGCGAGCGGCTATGTCACCGCGACCGGCGTCGCGCTCGCGCCCGAAATCATCATCTCGAACAAGGCGCACATACGCGTCGAGATGGCGAGGGCGCTGCGATCCTTTGCCGCCGCTACCCGCCTCGCGATGGCGGCCTGAGCCGTGGCGACGAACGACCTCTATCATGGCGACCTGTTCGATGTGGCAAAGCATGCAACCGACCCGGTGGCCGCCGTTGTGCCGGATGCTGACCAACTGCCGCTGCTCGCCATTCCGTGCGGCTTCCGGAACAGCCGCAACGCGCCGTGCCGCCGGCTCGGCAACCGTCCGGTGATGATCGACGGCGAACCCTTCCACCATCGCGGCTGCCGTATCGTCCACTGCGACACCGCCTGCTTCCGGGACGCCGACTGCGGAGCGGACGATGCCCGGACCATCGGTACTCCGTGAGCGGAAGGGGAGGCGGGGGCGATCCGGTGACCGGATGGACCGGTCGCCGAGGAGAACCCCATGTCCCTGTCCGCTGCCACCATCTTCGCCGACGCGCCGCTCGGCGCTATCATCCG
Source organism: Sphingomonas sp. 2R-10 (assembly GCF_030062225.1). Classification (NCBI taxonomy): domain Bacteria; kingdom Pseudomonadati; phylum Pseudomonadota; class Alphaproteobacteria; order Sphingomonadales; family Sphingomonadaceae; genus Sphingomonas; species Sphingomonas sp. 2R-10. Next base: position 101,229 of record NZ_JASCXF010000008.1, on the reverse strand, counting down.
CTGGAGCGATGGCACGCCCCGCCCGCCTTCGCGTCATGTCCGCAAGGTCCGCGACTGGGAGCGGAGCAACGGAGAGGGGCGGCTGGTCGAGCGCCATACCGGCTCCGGGCCGCGGATGCCGGGCAGCTTCACGGTCCACGAGGGCGATTTCGGCGAAGGCGGCGTGATCATACTGTCGGTCCGGCGCGTGTTCGGCGTGAACAGCGGGTTGCACTTCGAGATCGCCTCGGTCCCGCAGCCGGGCGAGGCACTCGTCATCACCAGCTCCCTCGGCCACGACGCGCTCGAGCATGTCGCCCGCGATGACGCCGCCGCCGAGCGCTGGCGCGCAGCTCACGGCTATCAGGATGCCCGGATCGACATCGTGCCGTCGATCGCCATCGCCGCCTGAACACCGAACCCTCACCGCTCCTGCCCGCCTTCCGACGCGCGTCAGCCGTCCGGGAGGTGGAGGGGTGAGCGGTGTGCGGCAGGGAGGATCGTCGTCCCGCCACCAGGAGATCGCCCATGTCGTTTCCCGCCACCATCCATGCCGTCGTCGACCACCAAGCGATCAGCCGGGTCACCCGGCGATATGCCGGCACGCTCGCGGACATCCTTCACGAGATTTTCCAGAACTGCCGCCGTGCCGGTGCAACGCAGGTCGATGTCGAGACCGCGCTCGACGACGCCGGTCACGTCCTGATCGTGCGCGACGATGGTCGCGGCATCGACGATCCGGCCGCACTGCTTGCGCTCGGTCGCTCGGGCTGGGATGCCGAGATCGCGAGGTCGGAGGATCCCGCCGGCATGGGCGTCTTCAGCCTCGCCGGACGCGACGTCGAGATCCGCTCGCGCATGCGGCGCGCGCCGGGGGGATGGCGCGTCGTGATCCCCGCCGATGCCTGGGAAAGCGGCACATTGCTCCCCCTCGAACCCGTGTCAGCTCCGGAGGGCACCGAGATCCGGCTCGCCATCACCGCGCTTCAGGCCGGCACCGTGTCCGGCGAGGTGCGCGCCGCGGCGCTTCATCATCCCCTGCCGGTATTCCTCGAGGGAACGGCCTGCGTCCGGCGCGATTTCCTGCACGGTGCCGCCGCGATCGAGGAAGCCCGCGGCTGCCGGATTGGCATCTATGCCGGTGATGCGCCGGAGGGTCACCGGCTCAACTTTCACGGCTTGCAGGTCGAGTGCCGGCTGCCGCAGGTCCGCGAAGTCGACACCGCATGTTCCTGGTCGGTTCGTGTCGATATCCTCGATTCGCCCGACCTCAAGCTGGTCCTGCCCGCCCGCAAGGAAATGGTCGAGAACGACGCATTAGCCGCGCTTCGCATCGCCGCCGAACGGGCGATCTACCGCGCGATCGGCGAAAAGACCGCCCATCGCCTTCCATTCGCCGCATGGACCTGGGGGCGCGAGATCGGCGTCGACCTGCCGCCGGCTAAGGCCGCACTTGCCGCCTGGGTGCCGGCGACCGCCGATGGTGAGGGGCACCCGTCCCCGACGATGATCGCGGGCGAGCCCATGCTGATCGTGCCCCGGCTCGAGCCGGAGCTTGCCCGAGCCACAGCATCCGTGTTCCGCAAGCCCGCCTTCATCGCCGCGCGATCGGTCGATGAGCAGGAGGCGTTCGCTGGCTACGCCTGGTACGACGCCCTGCCGCGGATCGACGCGAGCGCCATTCTGGTCACCGTCGATGGGGTCACTCACCGGTACGGCGACCGGTACGATGCGCCGGCCGATCTCGCATCGGGGATCGTCGATGGTCTCCAGCTCAGCTTTTCCCTCCGGGATTGGATCGACGCGCCCGCGGCGGAGGACCGCCGGTTCCCGGTCGATGCGCTGGTCTGCGACAGCGGCAGCTACGATCTCGACGACGCGCTCGTGCTGGTGCGGCGCGGTGCCGACATCACCCCCGACCGGCTCGCGGCGCAGATCGAGGCGACGCTCTTCTGCGCCGATGACGATCCGGACAGCGACAGCGCCGAAACCCAGCGCGACCGCTTTCGTCGCAGCGCCCGCACGAGGGCGGTGAAGCTGCTGCACGGCGCGGACGCCGCACAGCTCGACGGCATCCGCACCGCCTTCGCGGACGAAGTGCGCTGGCTGATCCCGCGCGGCCGGGCGGTGACGATCGTCGCAAACGATGCTGGCCTCGCTGTCGAATGGAGCGACCCGCCAGCGGGCTGAGCGACGCCGCTTTGCTGACGAACCCTCAAACAAGGAGATGCTTATGCTCCGCTTCCATACCTGCGTCTGCTCGACCCTGCACTTGCCCGGCGAGGAGCGCCGTCTCATCGAAAGCCTGGTCGCGATGAGCCGTGAGGGCCAGTCCCTGATTGAATACACCGACCTTACGATCGTCCCGCACCACGACGGCTATATGATCCATGTCGGCGTCGTCGAGGACCGTGCCGATCGTCCCGCCAACGTGCCTGCCGCCCTATGGCAGCTTCTCGGCCGTGCCTGTGAGGAAGGTGCGAGCTGGCTGTCTTTCGATCGCGAGGAACTGCCCTGTTCCGACCTTCCGGTCTATCCCGACGACTCCTTGCCCGATCCCGTTTCCGCGATCGGGATACGTTGTGAAGCGTGTGGCAGCGCCGATGTCGAGCGTGACGCCTGGGCGCAGTGGAACGAGCCGGCGCAGGCATGGACGCTCGGATCGGTGTTCGATGCGGCCTTCTGCAACGTCTGCGAAGCCGACGCCACGCTGATCGAGACGCCGCTGCCTCCCATGCCGGTGGAAACCGCGGCATGATTGGCCGGGCAGAACGACCGGCTCAAATGCCGGCGACCCATGTCGCGCTCAGTAGCGTCGACCTGTCGATCCTCGGCCTCGTCGCCTTCGATCCCGACGCGCTCCCGGCGATCCGCGCCGGCCAACGCCCGAACACGATCGACACCGACGACAGCGGCATCCTGCGCCACACCGTGCCGCTTCACGCATGGCCGGAAGGTTTGTGGCGCGCGCTTGCCGGCACGATCGTCGGTTTCGGCGAACCTGCCGCCTCGCAGGTGGACCTGCCGATCCTCTACGCGGCGCGGGTCGTCCCGGCACCGGTCGTTCCTTGATACCTCGTTCGCGGTGCCGAATTCCAGCGCGACCCCGCCCAGTTGAATTTCCACCATCAGGAGGGTTCATGATGCTCCTCGACCCGCTCGACCTCGTCTCGCCGCTTCGCGCGCGCCTCGCCTCGTTCGATCACGCCTATGCGGTGGCACTGCGTCTGCGCCATGCCACCGGGCGGCTTCATTACGTCGTCCAGACCCGCGACCCACTCCAGCCCCACCGCGTCACCGACCGGCGACCACCGCAGCCTGATCGCATGCTGGCGATGATCGCGTGACGCGCGATCGATCCCCGGTGGTCGCGGCCTGGGGTGCCGGGGCGAACTCCACCGCGATGATCGTCGAACTGGTCCGGCGCGGCGAGCCGCCCGACATGGTCCTGCTCGCCGCCATGCCCGAGCAACCGCACACACGGCCGCTGATCCCGCTGTTCCGCGACTGGATGGACGCGCACGCCGTCCCCAACGAGATGGTCGAATATAAGGTGACGCACTGCAAGCATTGGCCTCCCTACAACGACCTGCTCGAGGCGTGCCTGACCAACGGGACCTTGCCGTCGATCGCGTTCGGTCTCCATTCCTGCTCGGCGCGGCACAAGATCTCGCCGCAGGACAAATGGGTCAAGGCCTGGCCGCCGGCGCAACACGCCTGGGGCAGAGGACGCAATGTCGTTCGGCTGATTGGCTACGACTGCTCCTCGCGCGACAACCAGCGCTACGCGCACCGTGAGGGCCACGTTTCCGACCTCTACGACTATCGATACCCGTTGCGCGAATGGGGCTGGGATCGGGATGACTGCGACCGGTGTATCGCCGGCGCCGGGCTACCGTTGTTCCCGAAGAGTTCCTGTTTTTTCTGTACGTCGATGAAATCCGCAGAGGTCCGCGCGTTGCCGCCGGCGGAGTTACGCCTCATTGTCCTGATGGAGGCGAGGGCCGCGCCACGTCTTCGAAACGTCGAGGGATTGTGGCGCCGATCGACACGAACGCGACCCGGCTCGATGACCGCCTTCATCCGCCAGGAAGATTTGCTCGATCCCGTAGAGATCGATGCGATCATCGCCGAAGCACCGACCTAACTCGTCGCCTTCCAGCAAGCTGCCGCTGCCATCCCGCTCGAAAAGCGACCGACGATGGGATCTTGGCTGGAGCGATTTCATCAGTGAACATGGGACACCTCAAACATGACACAGGTGGAATGAGGAAAAAAATGAAGTGAGTTGCCACAGTGGGCGCTTCTAGGGACGGGCAGCTTACGACCAGAATACGCCGTTCCAATCCTGCTTTCGATATGTCGGCTCACACAAAAAGCTGCCGGTCAAGCTGCTCGGAGCAGCGGGACGGCAATGTGCCTTAATGTCGATTGATAAGCCATTTGGGCAGACCGACATCCCCAGCCTTTTCGGGCAGACGATTAAGGACTACTGAATTTCGGACCAGGGAAGGGAACGCTGGTTCGGGGGCAAGATGCACAAACACGATCCGGTTCGGCAGATCAGCTTCATTCAGCAGGCATTGTCGCAGAACCGTAAGCCGATCGGCTTCTTCCTCGGTGCCGGCTGCCCGCTGTCGATCCGTGTCAATGAGCGCGAGGAGGGTGGAAAGACTATCACCGACCCGCTGATTTGGGACGTGGCTGGATTGACGAAGGTGATCGCCAAGAGCCTGTCTAGCGGGGACTGCGCCGAAAGCTGGGGCAAGATCGTTCAGATCGTGGAGGAGGATGGCGGCAACAGCGGCAATATCGAGCTCATCCTCAGTCGCATCCGCATATTCGCGAGCGTCGCTGGCGTCGGGAATGTCCGCGGCCTAACGGCATCTGAACTCAGAATTCTGGATGCAGAGGTCTGCAAAGTAATCTCAGAGGAGGTCACTCGTTCCCTTCCGGCGAAGGACAGCCCTTATCACAATCTCGCGATCTGGAGTCGCTCGATCCGGCGTGAGCGGCCCGTCCATCTCTTCACCACCAATTACGATCTATTGATGGAGCAGGCGCTCGAGGAGAGTTTCGCGCCCTATTTTGACGGCTTCATTGGGGCCCGGAAAGCTTTTTTCGATCTCGGCGCTGTTGAGGATGAGGGTTTATTGCCGCCGCGGTGGACCAGGCTCTGGAAGATTCATGGATCTCTCAACTGGCGCCTAGAGAATGAGACGAACGTCGTCCGAACCGACCAGAAAACCGACCAGCAGAGCTATTTAATTTATCCATCACACCTCAAATATGACCAAAGCCGCAAGATGCCTTATCTCGCGATGCTCGACAGACTGAAGGCCTTTTTGCTTGCACCGTCGTCGTTGCTATTTATCTGCGGATATTCATTTGCAGACGAGCATATCAACGACGTTATATGTCGTAGCCTTGAGGCGAACCCGACCGCGCATGTCTTTGCCTTCGTTCATGGAGACCTAGAGGCCGAGAGCTACACGCTGGCGCGCCAATGCGCGCTAGCAACCCCGAATTTGAGCCTGCTGGCTTTTAACAAGGCCATTGTCGGTCGCACACTCGGCGATTGGACAGGCGATGGCGCGGATGATCTTGTACTGCCGCCCAGCATCCTTGTGAAGGATGGCGACAAGGTCACCGTGCGGCTCGGCGACTTCGCCGCGCTCGGCGCGCTGTTGCGTGGTCTCTCCGGTGACGGGACGAGCGATGATCCGGCCTGAAATCGCCGACCGGGCGACCGTCATCGGAACGGTTCAGGACGTCAGCGGCACGTCGGTCAGCGTCACTTTGACGTCGGATCGCTTCTCGGGCCTGAGCTTTGTTCACGGCCAAGGACACAAGATCGGCCAGATCGGGAGCTTCGTCAAAATCCCGGTCGGTTATGTCGATCTCTACGGCATCGTCTCGCAGGTGGGAGCAAGTGCGGTCCCCGAGAAGGCAGCGCTTTCTATGCCGAATGGCCTTCGCTGGATGACGGTCCAGCTGATCGGCGAGGGCTATCGGTCGGGCCGGTTTCAGCGCGGTATCTCGCAATATCCGACCTTCGAGGACGAAGTCCATCTTGTCTCCGAGGCCGATCTTCGAGCGATCTACGGCCGGTCGGACAAGCAGAACCACCTCATCCGCGTCGGTCATGTCGCGGGCAGCGAGTCGATCGATGCGCTGGTCGACGTCAACAAGCTGGTGACCCGTCACAGCGCCGTGGTCGGGACAACCGGTTCGGGCAAATCGACGACGGTCGCAGGGCTCTTGAATGTATTGTCGGACGAGAGCCGCTTTCCGTCGGCGCGCATCGTCGTGCTCGATCTCCACGGCGAATATGGCAAGGCGCTCGGCGATCGCGCGAACATCTTCAAGATCAGTCCCGACGCCCGCTACGCCAACGAACACCGGCTTTGCATTCCCTTCTGGGCGCTGAGTTTCGACGAGCTGCTACGGGTGACGTTCGGGAGCCTCCCGCCCGATGGCAAGGCCCGGAACATCATCCTAGAGGAAATCCTCGCTGCCAAGATTGCGAGTCTCGCCGCCCAGCCTATCGTCGGCGTCGACCCGGCGAGCATCACCGCCGACAGCCCGGTGCCCTTCTCGCTCAACAAGCTCTGGTATGATCTCTATTGTCGGGACTTCGGGACGTATCACAACGTAGCGGGCGCAAATCCCAATAACCCGGCGACCTGGGCCTATGAGCTCGATGCAACGGGCGTGAAGCAGATTGGCGACGCGCAGGCGGGCATTCCGCCCCGTTTTCGCAAGTTTAAGAACGTCGCGGGCGATCCCGACAAGGTCAACGCCCTCCCGGACGTCCTCAACATCCGAGGACCGCTTGAAGCGCTGGGCGCACGGCTGCGCGTTGCCCGATACGACTTTCTTTTGAAGGCGGGTGACTGGCATCCCGACCTCGATGGCAAGACGACCAAGACGCTTGCTGATTTGGTCGGGCATTGGCTTGGCAGCGACAAGCCGATCACGATCCTTGACCTGTCGGGCATCCCCTCGACGGTGACGAACGACATCATCGGCAACATCCTGCGTGTTCTCTATGACGGTCTTTTCTGGGCCCGGAACCTCTCCGAGGGCGGGCGCGAGCGTCCGCTGCTCGTCGTGATGGAGGAGGCGCATAGCTACCTTGGCGACGATGGAAGCAGCGCGGCCTCGATCGCGACGCAGCGGATCGTCAAGGAAGGTCGCAAATATGGCATTGGCGCGATGATCGTCAGCCAGCGCCCGGCTGAGATCAACCCGACGATCCTGTCGCAGTGCGGGACATTTTTTGCGATGCGGTTGAGCAATTCGACCGATCGCTCGCATGTAACAAGCGCGCTCTCCGACAATCTCGAGGGTCTGACCAGCATGCTGCCCGTGCTACGCACGGGCGAGGCAATCATCTTGGGCGAAGCAGTGCGGCTGCCGATGCGCACCATGATCCAAGCGCCACCCCGCGACCGTCGTCCCGACAGCCAGGATCCGCTGATCTGCGACGAGGTCGCGCCCGAGGATTCGATGACGCCTGGCGGTTGGAATCTGAAGACCCATATTGCGGCGGACTACCGCTATTTCGTCGAGACCTGGCTCCAACAGAACCCGGTCCATACCCCACCCAAAAAGGAATGACGCACATGGCCTGGCAGGAGTTCAACCCTTTCACCTCGTCGAACCTCGCGGCGATCCGTTATGATGAGGATCATCTGCTGCTCGAGGTCGAGTTTCTCAATGGCGGGCGCTATCATTACTATGAGGTGCCGCCGCAGATTGCGCAGGCCTTCGATCAGGCTGGATCGAAGGGCGAATTTCTCGCTGCCTCCATCAAGGGTCATTATCGTTACAGCAAGGTTTAAGATGCCCCTCGTCAGCCTCGATCAGAAAAATAGTCGCGTTCAGTTTGGTGCCTTCGAGGTCGACAACAAGATCCTGTTCGAGTTCTTCAACAAAATTCCCGCCATTGATCGCGACGAGCAGCTCCACAAGGCGCTCTACATCGGTGTTCTTGCGCTCATGGAGGATCGGCTTTCGAGCTTCCTCTCGCGAACCGCGAACGATCTCGGGACCGAGCTCGAAAGCCTGAAACTCATCTTCGACATGAAGAAGGAGCTGTTTTACCGATCCGCGGTGAAGGGAGTGCTCGCCGAGACCGATATCGCCGACTTTCTGTCCGAGTTTTTCGATCGGCAGAAAATCGGTGACCGGATCGAACTGACCGGCGACCGCGCCGGTACGATCCGCCGCAACAAGACCGGCGACATTGTCTGCCATCTCGCCGGCGACAGCGGTAAGCGGGTCGCGATCGAGTGCAAGTTCGACAAAAGCATCCGCCTAGGTGACATCCAGACCAAGGACATCTTCACTAAGAAGGCGGACACCGCCTGGAGCCAGCTCCTCGAAGCGCAGGCCAATCGCGACGCCCAGGCCGCGATTATCGTCTTCGACGCCTCGCTCGTCGACAACAGTGTCTTGGTCGCCGTGCAGGACCTGAAGTTCCTGCCCGGTATCGGGCTGATCGCGATCATCGACTCTCAGAAGGGCGATTATCGCAATCTCGCCATCGCGTACATGCTCGCGCGCGACATCGCGCTTAACGCGAAGACACTCGAGCTCGACACCGATGTCCTCAAGATCATCGTGAACCGGCTGATCAAAGATGCGCGCGATATGGCGCTGGTGAAGCATCTCGTTACCGCCAATATCGACAATATGAAACAGATCCTCTCGCAGATTGAGAAGGGGATCCTTCTCGCTGAATTTAATCAGCGCTACCTTATTAAGTTCCTCGCCGAGGGAACCCTCACAAAGGAAGACATGCTTGCATTTTATGCGGGTGACGAGGTTAAGGATCGATTTAGGCTCATCGAACGTGAGATCGGCGATCTTTGCGCATGAAGTCTTGGAAGGCCGCCTCCGCATGCGATCTTCACCAAGGTGACGCCTTGAACCGGGAGGCAATTGTAGACGTATCTCGTGTCGGCTGAGGATTTTGGTCAGATAAACGCTGATCGTCGGCTCCTAATAAGAACGGTCATTTACGTTAGAGCTTCGAGAGGCAGGTCGGTTTCAAATGTCGCCTTCGCTTGCGCTAGCAGTCGACCAAAGCGGTTCATTTACATCCGCGTCGATGAACGTCAGATCGTTACGGAAGCTGCTGCTTGACTGATCGAAGCCGACGACCGTTAACGCGGCCTAATCCAAGTCGTTCGGTCTTCCGGACGCCTTGCCCAGAACCTGCCGTTTAGGATGGGCTAGCGCCGGTCGAACTGAATACGATTGCGAACCCGCTTGCGGATCACTTGCTCGACGCTATCGAGGAACAGGCTAGCAAGAGGCCCGCTCCCGAACGTGACGACCACGCCGCGACGGAACTGTTGATTCGACTTGGACTGGCCATCGCTGTTGCCGTTCGCGGCGAACAGTCCCCTCAACGCGTAGCAGATCGCGTTGAGGTCTGCCTCGCCATCAACACGGACATGCAGATGCAGGAGATCATTGTTCTCGTGCCGTTTCGGACCCACAGCCATCGCCCCACCTCATCTTCGTATTCCGGCGCACATCTCCGGCGGTCATTTGCTTTTTCAGGGAGCAGTTGTCTTGGAAAGGGGGGAGCAACCCAATTATAGGCCATTCAGCTCCCGCATTCTGCCCTGCCGCGTTCGAACTCGGCGTCGTCGAGTGCGATCTGCAAGGCAGATACCTCTTGGATAATCTCGTTCGGCACTTGGCTCACGGTAAACTCCTGGACTCCATCCGCGAAGCCGGCTTCGCCAGAGCGAATGCGGTCGAGCAAAGATAAAACGAGGGCCGTGCCTTCCGGATCAAGATCGTCGACCTTCGCCACCAGTAGGTCTCGCGTCGAGGCGAACTCATCCTCGAGCTTATCCCGTGTTTGCAGTTCGATAGGGGGGCGACCGGCGATGCCTAGATTGAGGCGGTCCATCGACTGTAAGGCCGATGCCATCGCCACTGCCATGTTCAGGATCGGCGAGATTTCCGCGCGGAATGAGGGGAGCCCGAGTTGCTCGATCCAAATGTCAGCGTCGTCGGGGGAGGGTAGCAGCGTTTCGTAGCCGCTGACACTGCGCGCCGGCAACACCCGTCCGTCGACGCTCGGCATTAAGGTAAGCCTGATGCCGCTCGGGACGGCTTGACGGGCGGCTAGGGTTGCGACCGCATGACTCTCGATCTCCATCTGCGACATTAGTCGGATCACGATGAGCACCTTGCTGGGTGGCCATGGGAGTATGCCGTCGGGGTCCTCCACGACATGCACCAGAGCCTCCACGCCGTCGTCTTCAAGTTGGGACTGGATCGAGGCTGCCAGCTCGTTGCGCGCCCCCGTCATCCTCTTCTCGACCACTGAGGCGACAAGGCGGAGCGCGTTGTCGGGTTTTGCCTTGCCGAGGAGCGTGGCGAAGCTCACGCCCGGGTGCATAGTTCCTTCAGCAGCGTCGCCCGCGATGATTTTAACGCGAACGAGGACCTCTCGGATCTTGCCGAGACTGGCGGGTACGCCACCGATGAGTTCCCACGGTTCCTGAGCCTCGGCCTCATCGGCGCTTTTGATCAGGTCGGCAGTCCAGGCGATGAAGGCGCCGGCGCCATCCGGAAGCTGGTGGAAACGCCTACAGACGTCGGCGCTGCCCGCGAACAGCAGATTCTGCAGCTTCGTAACATTGGCGTTGAACTCGCCTGATCCTTCGCCGGTCGCGACCGAGGAGGCGATTGCAGGTGGAGTCAGCTCGCGCGCAGCCTTGTGAACGCTTTTCATGGCGATCAACTGTGCATCGGAGACGCTCTTGCCGCGTATAATGAGGTTAAGGATGCGATCCAACGCCGGTGCGAGACGGTTAAGAAGCAGGGCAGCCTGCGCGAGGTATCCACTGTAGCTTGGCGCGGCGACGCGGATCGCGATCGCGTCGCGCCAGCGGCGGTTCCATTCCGGCAGTGCTGTTGCCGGCAGGTTCGCGCGCGGTATCCGCTTCTCCGCGAGCGGCAAGCCACCGAACCCGACGACCTCTCCGTTCGGCGCCGTGGCGGCAGAAGCGGCGATGTCTGATCGTGGCGAGAGCGCTAGCGCCACCTCGCAAATTCGCACCACTTTGTCATGGGTGTCGTCCTCGCCGGGAATGCCGATCTCATTATAGTCGCAGCGGATCACCGAGCCATCGGAAGACTCTTCGAAACTCGGTTCCGTCGCCCACGAGATCTCGTGGGGCATCCGGTCGACAAGCTCTTGCTCGCCGACGGCATCAACCCATGCAATCGCCGCATTCCGGTCGAGGATAGCGAGTGTTCCAAGAAGGCTCACGACGCCGTTGATCGGCGCCGCGAGCAGATCGACGGGCCTCGTCGCCAGTGCGGAGCGGACGGTCGGGTGCAGCGGCATGCCGTTCAGTGACGACAGAAACTGGTCAAGCGCCGCCGGGTCCGAGGCGTCCGAAATCATAGTGGTGAGCAAGGAGGTCGGCAGAGCTTCAATGAGCGCATTTCTAGGATCGCCAGTGGCGTCCGCACGCCTCTCAGCGAGTTCGGCAGCTGCGGCCATCGCTGTCCCGAGCGTCTCGTTGAGGGCCGGGATCGTGGTCCCGGCTAACCCGAACATCGCAGCGGTGCCGACCTGCGTCGGTGGGAGAGCTTGCACGTTCTCCGTCGCCAGCCAAGCATCGACCGCGTTCGCGATCCACGCCGTCCCAAGACCACGAAGTGTTGCCGAAAGCGTCTCTAGTCTCGGTTCCCTCTGGATCCTGGCGCTAAGCGCCGCGATGGCGTCATCCTGACTAATACCGCGGTTGCGCATACCGTCGGCGGTCAGAGGCTCGAGATCGCTCGATGAGACTATGCCGACCGCCCGGGCGAACGTGATCGCGATCGTTGGCGGCGGGACCGCGTGCGTCAGGCGCACCAGTTCTGCGGATCGCAGCTGGTGGAGACCGGCTAGCCCGCCGTCTGCATCCACGCGGACGAGATGCTCGTCGACCAGACGGCGCAGGCTGCGCCCGACATCCTCCTCGGGCAGCGAAAGGACAGTAGGAAGTCGATCGGCGTTGGCGCTGGCGCCGGCCGCTCCGGTCAACGCCACGACCCGCAGGATGGACAGCTCGGGCAGTCTTGCCGGGTCGCTCTGCCTGGTGTCCACCTGTCCGGCGAGCGTCTCTTCGAACCTCCGCCCGGCCGTCAGCATGTGGACATATTCAAGCACCAAGCCCCGGCTTCGATTCCATGGCTCTTGCCAGCCGGCCCACTCGGTCCTGCCAGTGCGCTTGAGCTCCTCGAAGATCCGGCGGCCAAGGTCTTTGTCTGCCTCAGCGCGCACCTCCGCAGCACGCGAACGGCCTTGGAGGAGGAAGAGATCCTCTTCGCGGATCGAGCCAAGGAGAACGACGCCCGGCACCGCCGCGAACTCGAGCGTCAGCGCGTCCCAACCCTCCGCGCCCCGCCGCCCGATGTCGTCGACTACGAAGCCGACGGGGCTGTCGGGGTTCGCCAGAAGGGTGCGGACGAGTTGCCGGAGGGCAGGCAGGTCGTTCTGATCGATGCGAAGCAGACTGTACCATCGGATCGTGTGGCGCAGAGAATAGGCAGTCTCCCACATGATCGCAGACTTGCCGGCGCCCGATGGACCGGCGACGAGCGCGGCGCCGCGGCTCTCAAGGCCGCGGGCCAGTGCCTCGCGAGCCTGTAGCCGCGGAATGACTAACCCAGCAGCAACATGACCGGGCTGGACGTCGACACCAAGGTAAAATTCGGGGTCGTCGAGCGGCGTTAGGAAGTCGGCCGGTTCGCACGCTCCGTTACGAAGTGCTGTCTGAATCGCCTCGACGTCGGTAGCCGCCAGCGTGTGGCTGACGATGCGGTCGGTATCACTCGTTGAGAGGCCGCGATAGGTGTCGGGCTTGAGGCGCCCGTTGTCGTCCGCGAACGTCCCGACCTCATGCAGGAGCTGAGCGACGCTGAGTGCAGCGGCGATCGGCGCGCAGCCGGTGCGGTCCATGATTGTTGCGATCGAGCGGGCGTTCGGAGACGACACCCGCAGGATGTCAGTCTTGGCCATCAACGCCTTACCCCGCGCATTGCCGGGCAGTTGAGAGGCCAGCTTCGCGCTCGGCATGATGTCGCCATCCGGCGAAGTTTCGTGGTCAATAATCCCTTGTTCAAGGATCAGCGTGAGCCGAGCCGCGTGCGGCGTGAACTTGTCGTGCCGGTCCCAGAGCTCGGTGATGTAGTTCTTGGCGCTCGCCAGCGGCAACTCACCAAGGTCCTCGCGCCGGCTCTTAACCTGAACGAGCGCGCTACCGGTGGCAGACCTGCGTTCGATGTCATCATTGCCTTCGGGGATGATGGTTGCGACCGGATCGAGGTTGGCCCAAACTCGGAGAGCCAACATGACAGCCACTGCGTCCTGATAGCGGAAACCGCGACCCGCGTGGGATCCATGGCGGTCGTGGGTGGCCTTCCTAGTCATCGTCAATTCGATACCCGTTTGAACGCCAGCTTTCGAGTCCGGCTCGCTATTCCCCGCTGACTACTTAGCCAAACGAGAGCGGCCCTCTAGACCCTATGAGCGGAATGAGCACGAAGAGCCAATTGGCGCGATGACAAGTCAGGTTCGACCTCAGCAGCCCCGCGAGCGTCCGGTTCATTTAAAACCCGACATTCACGATCATGCTTGCGAACGACGGCATCGTCCCAGAGCTGGTCATGCTCCAGACGTGGTTACGGCAAAACAAGTTCGCATGCCTTGGCAGGCAGATAGTTTGAGGTGTCTCGTAAGCGGCATGATTTTTCTGGACGGGCATGCAGCCCGGCGAAGTTCTTGGACTACCGCGCAAGGAACTGCGCCTGATCATATTGATGGAGGCGCGGGCGGCGCCGCGTCTGCGCAACGTCGAGGGTCTCTGGCACCGGTCCACGCGTAACCGGCCGGATCGACGACCGCTTTCATTCGGCAGAAAGCCTTGCTCGATGGCACCGAGATCGATGCCATCATCGTCGAAGCGCCCGCCGACCTCCTCACATATCAGAAGGCAGCCGCCGCGGTTCCGCTCAATCGGCGCCCGACGATGGGATCGTGGCTCGACCGCTTCAACGCCGCCCGAACCACGGTTTGAAGGTGCCAGGAATGCGCGTCGTTCCGTACCCGCGTCCGGCGATCGCTTCAAAATGGAAGCAATAAACACCATGACATCCCTTTCCTTCGATCCTGTCCGGCCGTTTCGTGGTCTGTATGGTTCAGACTTCCGCCTCCACTATTCGCAACACGTCGTCCGCTCCGACCTGCGGGGGGAGCGATGCGGCTCGTTGACGGCGTTGCCCGGTGGCGCCTGCGCTATCCCAGGCCGCTTCCGACCGTGCCCGACCTGCTGGTCATCGATGTGCCGCCGATCTTCGCCGGACGACGACTGCCCTTGCGGCGCTATTATCCGATCATCATCGAGACCGATGACGAGTGGCGTGAGTGGGAGGCGTTCATTGCCGGGGAACGTGACCGGCCCGTAGCGCCCGACCTGCTCGATCGCCGGCCTTCACGACTGATTTGCGACGACATCGGCTTCATCCATTACGATCCCCCTGTGCCGGGATGGCCGTGGATCCTGCTGTGCCGCTGGCCACCCGACCATGTCGCGTTGTGCGCCACGGCCGCGGAAGACTTCGCCCGTGCCGCCTACACGATCGAGATCTTCGCCGATGCCGGATCGCGTGCCGATGCAACCGCCGGACTGATCTCCGCCCTGGGATCGCAGCAAACCGTGGACGTCGTCCACATCCCGCCTTCGTCCGATCGCGGTCGTAGTTGACGGGCAGCGAGGCATCCACAAGTATGACGGGTCACGCTTTCCATCGGCGAGCGGGCGACTGGAAGACGGCGCGGTCTATCCGTCGGCAAGACTTCCCGAGACACGAAGCTGTCGCACGATTTCGTTGAAGGCAGCCGTGCATCCCTGTGCCCGCCCGATGTCGTGTCCGGCCGCGGCGGACGCCCAGAAACTGTCGAGCGGCCATCGCTCGGGGCAATGCTCGACCAGGCACCGCTGGGCAAGGCGAACCTCGATCGTATCGACGCGCCGATCGCCGGATCGCGCCATGGCGGCGCACAGGATCCGGAGCGACAGGTCGATCACGATACGCTGGTGACGGGAGATCGATCTCAATGGAAATCGCGGGACTTCACCTTCCGGATCAGCGCCTCCTTGGCGAGCAGCAACACTCCGGCGTAGAAATTTCGGACAGCCGAGACGTCGCGATCGGCATCCTGCTGGCGGTAATCCTCGACCCCCATCCGAAGGGAAGAGACGGCATTCTCGAACAGCGACGGCACGGGCGATCCCTCGATGGCACCCGGAGATGTGGACCGGGGTCGCCTACGGCAAGCGGACCATGGCAGGCTCGCAGGCGCCTTGGTGCAGCGCGAACGTGTGGGGCTGGTGCTGGGTCCACGCTGTCGGAAGCGTCGGGATCGGGGTCGGTGCGCGGTGAGGGTGCGGCGCGAACATGCGCGGCAGCGCGCGAGGAGAGTACGGGATCAGAGGAGAGGAGGATCTGAGATTTGTGTCGCCGGGGATGAGCTCGAGAGCGACGCAAATGTCGAAAGGTTGAGACGATGAACATCGGTGAACTTCGCAAGGTCAACGGACGTCTGATGGGTTCGATCGCGACGCGCACGATCGATCTGCCGAAGATCGGGCTGCGCCCGGTGCAGAGCGACAACCCGCGTGCGCCCAGGTTCGAGGTGGTGGCGCTGAACGTGGCGCGGCGCTGGGTGCAGATCGGCGCGGTCTGGGAAGCGGCGATGAAGCGGTCGGGTGAGGTCTTCCTCGCCGGCACGATCGACGATCCCAGCCTGCCCGAGCCGCTGCCGGTCGCGCTGTTCCCCGCGGCCGACTTCGACGGCTACATGATCGCGTGGCGCCGGGACACGATGCGCTCGGACTTCGGCGGCGGCTTCGGTGCCAGCAACTACGACACCGAGGGGCAGGGCGACCGTAGCCGGGGCGGCGATCGCGGCGGCCGGCAGGACGGCGGCTTCGGCGACAGCACCGCGGGCGACCGTGGCCAGCTGGTTGGCGCGGACGGCGGTGATGGGCTCGACGGTGACATGCCGTTCTGACGCGGCTGCATTGAACGCCTGACCGGCGCCGGGGGAGCATCGCTTCTCCGGCCCTTTCCTTTCCCGCTTATCGAAAGCCAGCATCGTGCCCCATATCATCGTCGCCAGCACCGCCTGCGGCATCGCCGAACCCTGCCGTCCATCGAGCACGAATCCGGCCGCGAGCGGTGGACCCGTCATCGAGACCGGGACCGTCATCGCGCGGATCTTCGACCTGCTCGAAGGATCCGGGCTCGAAGCCTTTGCGGCGCAGGTCGCGTGGCAGCTGGTCAACGGCGCTTGCCGCCAGCCGCAGCACTGACGCTTCACCGGGGTCGGGTGCATCGCGCCGCCGGCCCCTTTTTCATCCGATCCACGGAGCAACACCCATGTCCGATACACCGTCTTCGCGCAGCGTCCGCAACCTCGCTGACCTGCCGACGCTCTACGCGCAGTTGACCGAAACTCCCGATTTCCAGCGCGCGCTCGGCGATCCGATCCCCCTGTCGATCATAGAACCCGGCGACGCGCCCGGCGAGCACCACATGCCCGAGCCGCTGGCGGTGCAGGCCGAATGCGGCGCGCTCGTCGCCACGATCTTCGACCTGTTCGCCGAGACACGGCTCGCGCCGCTGGCGGCGGAGGTCGCGTGGGGGATCGTCAACAGCTTCCACTTCACCGCCCAGAAACTGGAGCGCCGCGAGGACGCGCTGGCCGACGAACTCGCCGATCTGGCGCGCCGCCCCGATCTCAGCGAGGTCTACAACAACGAGCTGGAGGAGAAGCAACTGCTCTGCCAGTCGGTCGCCGAGCATCGTGCGGCGATGGAGGTGTGCCGCGACTACGCCGCCGAGATGTACCGCGTGCAGTCGGGCTGGCCGTGGTCGCCGGCGCGGGGAAGCCGGGCGTCGAGGGCGTCGACCGCGACGCAGACCGCAGTCAAGGATTACCTGCGCCTGCGCGAGATGGAGGAACGGGAACGCTATCTGCCGCGTGGACCTTTGGTGGTCGCCTCGGGGCATGCCGAGTGGCACGACTGGCAACCGATCTGGGACCGGCTCGATGCGATCCGCGAGCGGATCACGACCATGACCGTCGTCACCACTGCCCAGCGCAAGGGGTTCGATGCGATCGTCGCGGCGTGGTGTGCGAGCCGCAACGTCCACCTGATCGCCTTCGGCCTGATCGGCGGTGGCCGGCGTGCCCCTTTCCTGCGCAACCGCAAGCTCGCCGAGCTGAAGCCGGTCGAGGCGGTGCTGGGCGAGGGGTCGGGCATCCAGGCCAACCTCTACCAGACGCTGCGGCAGGCGGGCGTCCCGATCCACGCCTTCCGCAAGGCCGACCAGACGCCGGCGGCGAAGGTCGGCCGCCCCGGCGGCGCAAGGCTGCTGCGGGCTGCCTGATTCTTGTCCATCAATTCGGGGATGACGCTGCGCGCGCCATCCCCATTCGGGAGATACACGTCATGCGCGTCTACGGCAGTTGCATCGAACCCGGCGGCATGGAACTCGAGGACGAATGGTGGACGGCACCGTGTCCCGATTGCGGGAAGCCGGCGCGGCACGGGCGCGTCCAGCAACTGGAGGGTGGCTGCATCAACGCCTATTGCCCCGTTTCCTCCAAGGCATGTGGCCACCGCGAGGGCTTCTGGTACCATCCATGAACCGGCCGCGAAGGTCGACCGCCGCCCGGGGCAGGCGTTGGGGAAAACTCCTCTCCCGATCTGTCCGATGATCCCACGGGACCGCGCCGGCCTCAAGGACGGCGGGGCCCCACCATTTTTGTCGGCGGCGCGACCGGCGTTCCTTCGCTCGAAGGACGGTGGCCGCCGAAAAAATCGTGACCCCCACCGCCGCTGACACGGTCGCTTCGCGATCCTTGACCCCGTCGCTCGAAGCCCGCGGCGAGGGGAAACCTCTTCGATTTTGATGGAGGTGACGATGTGCAGGATACTGAACAAGCGGGTGGGCGGCGTTCCGGCGGGGGCGGTCTATATCGGGCGCGGCTCGAAATGGGGGAACCCGTTCGTCATCGGGCGTGACGGGAATCGGGCGGAGGTCATCGCGAAGTACGGGCGCTGGTTGCGGACACAGCATCAGTTGCTGCGGGCGCTGGACGAACTGAGGGGCAGGGATCTGGTGTGCTTCTGCGCGCCGCTGGCGTGCCACGGCGATCTGCTGCGGTGGCTGGCGAATGCGACGCGGGCCGAGCGGATCGCGTGGTGGCGGGGCACGGGATGACCGCGCCTGCCGGGGATGGAGCATGGGTCCGATCCCCGTGTCGGGGGTGACGCGCGATCGCCGACGTTCTGCTGAAAAGGCCCGCCATGGGCATCGAGCCCATGCCGGTCCTGGGGCGCGCGGGGCGGGCGTCGGGGATAATAATCTCTCTCAACAATTCCGAGTGTGGCACGGGACCGCACCGGCCTCAAGGACGGCGGGGCCCCACCATTTTTTTCGGCGGAGCAACCGTCGTCCCCTCATTCGACGGACGGTGGCCGCCGGAAAAAATCGTGACCCCCACCGCCGGCTTCGCCGGTCGCTGCGCGATCCTTGACCCCGGTGCTCGGAGCCCGTGCAGGGGAGGAGACCTCTTGAAGAAGAAGGAGGTTCCGATGACCAACGCAACTGTTTCCCACCTCGCCGACATCGCCGACCTGTTCGCTGACGAAACCGCAGATCCCTCGCACAGCTTCGCCGCCGCCTTCACCGAGACGGTGGATGGCTTCCAGATGACGCGCGGCGACGATCCGATCACCGCGGGACTGCCCGAAGCGTCGGAAGCGGAACGCGCCTCCGAGATGGTGGTGCAGACGATCTTCGACGTGATGCGAGATACCCGGCTGGAGGATATCGCAGTACGGTTGGCGTGGGGTGTCGTCCATGCCTTCCACAAGGTGGCCAAGCAACTCGACGACGAAGCGGACCGGGCGGCGGTGCAGGTCAAGGACCTGATCCGGTCGGCGGACGGTAGCGAGATCGGCACCGTCGAACTGGAGGAGGCGCAGGCGCTTTGCCAGTCGCTGGACGAGGCGCGCGAAGCGGTCGAGTGCATGCGCGACCGTGCGGCGGATACGTTCCGGGTGGAGACCGGACGCCCGTGGTCGGCACCGCGCGCGACTTTGGTGTCGGGCAAGCGCACCGCGTCGGTGATCGACGGGACCAACTTTCTTGCAGCCCGCCGCCAGCGCCGGATCGAAGCGCACGCGCCGCAGGGTCCGGTGGTGCTCTTCTCGGGCGGACAGAAGTGGCACGACCACCAGCAGCTCTGGGACCAGCTGGACCAGATCCACGCGCGGGTGCCGGCGATGGTGCTGGTCACGACGGCGCAGGCGAAGGGGTGCGATGCCATCGCGGCGGCGTGGGCGGCCAGTCGAGGGGTGATGCTGGTGGCGATGGCGCTCAACCACCGGCTTGGAAACCGGGCGGGGTTCGCACGCAACGAGCAGATGGTGAAGCTGCAACCGGTGGAGGCAGTGGTCTGCGAAGGCTCGGGATTGCAGTCGCACCTTGCCCGGATGGTACGCGCGGCGAAGGTGCCGGCGCACTTCTTCCGCTGCGACGGACAACAGGCGGCGGCAGCGTGAATCGCGCGCGGGATCGGTCGGGGTCACACCCGGCCGATCCCCTTTTTTGCTGGCCGGGGAGGATCGACCGCTCTCGGGACCCTGCCCCTGCGGGACTGGGTCCGTCGAGCGGTCGATGCGACGGCGATGCCATCGGCCTCCTGTGCGCGGCTCCGCCGTGCTCGTCGCTGGGACATCCCTGCGGGATGACGTTGACGATCGGTGCAGGTCACCACGGTATCATGCCGGCACCAGAGGAGAGGGGGATTTTGCGGGATGGCCGAACAAAGGAGATCAGAGCCATGACCACGAACGCGACCAACACCGCGAACGCAAAGCCGTCGGTATTCATCTCCGGGTCGATCGCGATCCGGCAATTGTCCGGCCCGGTGACCGAGCGCATCGAGGCGATCTTCGACCGTGGCCTGCCGGTCCTGATCGGGGATGCCCGTGGTGCGGATACGGCGGTCCAGCGGCTCCTCCACGAGCGCGGTGCCAAGAACCTGACGGTGTTCGCGGCTGACGGCTTTCCCCGCAACAATGTCGGCGACTGGCAGGTCCGCAATGTACCGGGCGAAGGCCGTAGCGGCACCGCGGCATTCCACGCCGGCAAGGACCGGGCGATGGCGGCGGAGGCGGATACCGGGCTGGTGGTATGGGACGGCAAAAGTCGCGGCAGTCTCGCCAATATCCATCGGCTCTGCGGGCGGGGATGCTTCGTCGCGGTGTGGCTTGAGGACGAGGCTCGGTTCGAGAACCTCAATTCGGACGAGGCGCGGACGGCATTCGTGGCGCGATATCCGTCCCGCTCGCACTGAACGGTTCGCGCCGCTGGAGGGCGGTACGCTGCGGTCCTGTCGGATTACAGCGTACCGCCCTTCGTCATGCAGCCCTAGCCGTCGGCAGCGCTCTCAGCGCGCCGACGGCAGCGGCTCCACCGACCCGGATCGCGTGGGTCATCAGGTCGCGGAACTCGCGCTCGCTGAGCGCTTCGATGCCGACGTCCTTCACCATCGCAGCGTAGCGATCGCGAAGCGCGCTGCGTGCCTGTGTGACCTCTTCGACCATCTTGCGCTGGCGCGCTTCGAGGTCCGCCAGTCGTTCTCGTTCATTCAGTTTGGGCATGTCCAACTCGCTGTCATCGGGCTGCCCGCCACCCGTCATCATGCGACGCACGCGGTGCGTTCGCAACCCGGATCGGAGGATCGTATCATGACAATCAGCGTCCTATTTCAGTGCAGCGTCGCGGACCGGCGTGCCGCCGGAAGGTATGAAGGTGCCCCCTACCGGGGGAGGTCCGCCATCGTGGCTGATGGTGGTCGCAGCGGTCAGGCCGCTGCGCTGGGGAGGACGCACGTCCTTCGTCCGTTTTAATGCACCGTACGCACGGGTGCTCCGGAGCGAATCCGCCAGTAAACACGATGCTATAGCCGTGTGTGCCATGTACCACGCCGCCGCGCCCGTTTGTGATACACGGCACACTGACCCGGATAGCCAGGAGCTACCCTGCTGATCCTGCTGGATTATGGCTGTGGTACACGGCCCGCACGGCATGTCGTTGATCGCAAGGCGCGATCGGCGTATAGCGACCCTGCTTCATATCCGTGCCGCGGGGCTCCACGTCGGAGCTTCGCCCGTGATCAAGATCAATGTCCGTATCGACGAGGCGCTGCACGCGCGCCTCCAGCGTCGCGCGCATGATGCCGACCTGACGCTGTCCGCCTTTCTGCGCCGGGTACTCCAGCAAGGTGCCGACCCCGCCAACGGCTACGTCTTCTCGTCGCAGGACGAGATCCTGGCGACCTGCATCCAGATCCTCTCGATCGTCGCCACCGGGATCGGCCAGCAATCGCCGAAAGCCCTCCAGCAGGGGATGGCGGACGCCCGCGCGATCCTCACCGAACGGGGCCTGCTCGGCCGGGAGAATGCGCGATGAGCCTCTTCCGGCATGACATGCTCGGCGCCTGGACGAGGGGCGGGCAGGCGACGGTCCACAACGTCCGGATGACCACGCAGGTGTTCTTCCAGACCGCCTTGGCCGGGGTGGTACTCTGGATCGTCGGCATCGTCTGGTACGCGCTCGAGAAATCCACCGAGTACGAACGCTTCGTGCTGGTGAAGCTCGCCGAGGCGGCGATCAAGGTCGATGCCGCGCCCGGTACCAACGACCCCGTCCGCTTCCACGATCCCGCCGGTCGCGAATATTGGACCTCGGCCGACTGGCTGCTTGCCTCCGGGCTGGCGAAGCGGACGTTGCACAGCTTCGAGATATACCTCCTTCACGGGGCGTTGCTCTCCGGCGCGTTCGCGCTGGCGGCGCTTGCCTGGGCCTGGTTCTACTTCGCGCGGATGGGGAAGGGGCTCGGCTCCAACGAGTATCTGCGCGGCGCCCATTTCGGCACCCGCCGCGATGTCCGACGCGCGTTGCGCGGACAGAAGAAGGGGCCGCTCAACATCGGCGGCGTCGCCGTGCCGGAGGCCTATGAGCCCGAGCACATCCTGCTGTGCGGGGCGCCGGGCACCGGCAAGACCAACCTCATCGTCACCATGCTGGAGGGCATCCGCAAGTCCAAGCGGCGCGCGATCGTCTACGACACCGCTGGCACCTTCGTGGAGAAGTTTTACCGCCCCGGCGTCGACACGCTGCTCAATCCGCTCGATGCGCGTACTGCCCGCTGGTCGCCCTGGGTCGATGTGCCGCGCGACTATCATTACGATCAGATCGCGGAGTCGACGATCCCCGACAAGCCGGGCGATCCGTTCTGGGCGAAGGCGGCGCGCGGTACGCTGGTCGCGGTGCTGCGCAAGCTCGCGAGCCAGAAACACACCTATGTCTCGGTGATGCTCGATCGCCTCGTCCGGTCGAAGCTGAAGCACCTCGCCGCCTTCGTCGCGGGGACCGACGCCGCCGCCTTTATCTCCACCGAAGGAGAGCGCACCTCCGCCGGCGTCCAGGCCGAGCTCGCCTCGGTGATGCGCTCGTTCGGCTATCTCGACGATACCGAGGACGGCTTCTCGATCCGCGACTGGGTGGAGGAGGGGAAGGCCGACAGCTGGCTGTTCGTCACCGTCAAGGCCGACCAGCTTCCCTCGCTGCGCCCACTCATCACCGTCTGGCTCGATATCGCCATCTCCGCGATTATGAGCCTCGCCCCCGATCGCGATCGCCGACTTTACTGTGTCATCGACGAGCTGCCGACGCTCCAGAAACTGCCATCGCTGTCCGACTTCCTCGCCCGCGCGCGGAAGTACGGTGGCTGCGGCATCCTCGGCTTCCAGTCCTATCCCCAGCTCCGCGCCACCTATGGCCAGGAGGATGCCGCGGCGATCACCGGCTATTGCTCGACCTGGGTGGCGCTGCGCGCCAACGACACCGACACCGCCAAACATGTCTCCGAGAATCTCGGCCAGGTCGAGCAGGTCGAGGCCAACGAGGGCATGAGCTACGGCGTCAACGACATGCGTGACGGGGTGAACCTGTCGCGGATGCAGGTGACCCGCCCGCTGGTGATGCACACCGAGGTCACCAACCTGCCCAACCTGTCGGGCTATCTGCGCTTCGGCCGCAACCTGCCGGTGATGCGATTCGACGACCGCTACAACCCCATCGCCACCATCGCAGCCGGGTTCGTCGAGCGCACCACCCCGGCGATCCGGCTCGACACGGCGATGACGCTGATCAAGATCGCGCACGCGGAATCGAAGGTCCGCGACGCGTTGGATGTTGAGAAAGCGACGGGGAAGAAGGAGGGGCAGGAGCCGAAGGCAGCACCTGCATCCGTGAAGCCTGCCAACAGCCCGGGCCACTCCGCCGAAGGGGAACCGGCAGCTACCCAGTCCGACCTCTTCGGAGCCAGGTCCGCCATCCCGGCCGGCGTCCCGATCGAGGAAGCCATTCTTGCCGCGGAGGACGGTGAGCTGCCCATTCCACCGCGCGCCGCCTGGGAGATGGTCGGCGGACGCGCGGGCGAGGTGATCTCCCGTTTGGTCCAGCACGGCGAGGCCGATGGTCCCCGTCATGACGCGAGGCCGGCATGATCCATCCCCGCCGCCTCAAGGGGACCCCTGCCAACATCGCCCGCTATTATACGGTGGGCGACTACTACACCAAGGGCGCCGACGAGCATTCCGAATGGGGCGGCGCGCTCGCTGCCGAATTGGGCCTATCGGGCAAGGTAGATCCCGCTGTGTTCAAGGAGCTGCTCGCCGGCAAGGTCGCCGGCCAGCAGCTCGGCCGGCATCGCCAGGAAGGCGGGATCGAGCATCATCCCGGCTGGGACTTCGCGGTCAACGCGCCCAAGTCGGTGTCGATCATGGCGCTAGTCGCGGGCGACGAGCGGATCATCGCCGCGCACGAGCTCGCGGTCGGGGTAGCACTGTCCTATCTGGAAGAGCACGCGACGCTCCGCCGTCGCGACGACGGCAAGATCGTCCACGAGACCACCGGCCGCGTCCTCGTCGCGCGCTTCACCGAGCACGCCAGCCGCGAACTCGACCCCCATCTCCACACCCATGCGGTCGTGCTCAACATGACCAATCGCGAGGATGGCGGGCCGATGGCGAGCCTCGAAACCCGCGCCATGTATGCCGAGCAGATGACCGCAGGGCAGGTCTATCGCAACGACCTTGCCCACTTGGTCCGTGAGCTCGGCTACGAGATCGACAGCGATCCCCGCACAGGGCTGTTCGAGATCCGCGACGTGCCCGGTCGCCTTATGCACGCCTTCTCGCAACGTGCCGAGCAGATCAACGCCTATGCGAAGGAGCATGGCCTGGAAGGGCAGGCGGCGCGGCGGCAGGCGTTCTACGCGACGCGGCCCGCGAAGGAGCGGATCGGGCTCGACGAACTGCACGGTCGCTGGGCCGAGCGATCGGCCGCGGAGCAGGAGAAGCTGGGTGAGGTGCGCGACGCGGCGAATGGCCACGACGTGTCCGTAGACCCCGCCACCGCCGCCCGTGCGACGCTGTTCGGCATCCGCCAGACCGAGACGCGCGAGGCGGTCAACGAGCTCGGGCGCATGCTTCGCGTCGGGCTCGCCAGCCATGTCGGCGAGGTACGGCTGGCGGAGGTCCGGCCGCTGATGGATGACCATGCGGAGCGCCGCAAGCTCCTCACCACTCGCGAGCCGACCGGCGACAAGGTTCTGCTGCGCGGGCGCACGACCAGGCGCACCGCGCGGCTCGAACAGGCGCTCGCCCAGCATATCGCGCTGGGTCTCGACGACGCCCGTCCAATCGCCAACGCCGACCGTTTGCTCCCCATCCTTGAGACCGCCGGGCTCACGCCGCAGCAGGAGCAGGCGGTCGCCGCCGCAGCGCTGACCCGCGATCGGGTGACCGGCGTCCACGGCGTCGCCGGCGCCGGCAAGTCGATGCTGGTGGGGACGCTGCGCACGGCGGCGGAACCCGGCACCGAGTTCATCGCGCTGGCGCCGACCTCGTCGGCCGCCGCCAATCTCGGACAGAGCGCGGGTATTCCGTCGCGCACCGTCGCGAGCCTGCTCGCCACCGGCGGTTACGGCCTCACCCCCGCGCACGTCCTCGTCCTCGACGAGGCCGGGCAACTCGGCAACCGCCAGGCGCTGCGCATGCTGGAGATCAGCCGGGTAACCGGCGCCCGCCTGCTCCTGCTGGGCGACAACAGCCAGACCGGCGCGATCGAGCAGGGCAAGGCGTTCTGGCTGATGCAGCGGCTGGGAATGCCGACCGCGCAATTGACCGAGTCGATGCGTCAGCAGACGCGCTCGATGAAGGCTGCAGTGACCCGGGCCCGGGCCGGCGACTACACCGGGTCGATGGCGGCGCTCGACCGGGTGACGAGCGGCGAAGATACCGAGGAACTAGCCAAGGGCATGGTCGCCGAATGGACGCGGCTGAGCGGGAACACCCGAGCCTCGACCAACATCCTCGTGCTCGAGAACCAGACCCGTCAACTCGTCCACGCGATGATTCGCGACACGCTGAAGCGGGAGGGCGTGGTGGCTGCCGAGGACACGCGGCTGGAGGTACTGTCGTCCGCGCCGATGACCGACCAGGAGAAGCTTTACGCGCGCTTCTACTCGGGCGGGCAGGTGGTGACGTTCGGTCGTGACATCTCGGTCGCAGGGATCGCGTGCGAAACCGAATACCGTGTCGTCGGGATCGGACGCGAGCCGAACGGGCGGCAGGTGGTCAAGCTGGCCAACCAGCATGGACAGATCATCCGCTGGGAGCCGCGGCTGGGGCAGGTCCGCAACGTCAACGTCTTCAACGTCGAGGAGCGCGATCTCGCACAGGGTGACCGCATCCAGTGGCGGCTGGTCAGCCACGAGCTGGGCCTGAAGAACGCCGATCGCGGTACGGTGGAGAAGCTGGCCGAGAACGTGGCGACGATCCGTTGGGATCGCGGCGGCCGGGTGCAGGAGGTCGACCTCGACCGGCACCGCACCTGGGATCATGGGTATGCCGAGACGGTCTATTCGGCGCAGTCGAAGACCTATGCGCGTGTCTACGTCCTGGCGCCGGTCGGCTCCGCGCTGGTCAATGGCCAGAACTATTACACCGCGATCACGCGTGCCCGCTTCGGGGTGAAGCTGTGGACCGAAGACCCGAAGGCGCTGGCCGAGAAGCTCGAACAGAATTCGGGCGAGAAAACCTCGGCGCTGGAAGGGCTGGGACGGCTCGATAAGGACGGGCGTCGCGCGGTGGCTGGGCGGCATCCCGATCAGCTTCAGGAGGGCAGGGCGGAGCAGGAGCGCTGGCGGGAGGAGCGCCGCGAAGGTGTGCTGATGCGACAGCTTGGCCGACGTCCGGCGCCGCCCGACGGCATTGCAGAGCAACTCGCCGAGGGCGCGCGCGAGATCGCGGTGCGGCTCGACCGCTTCCTCCAGGCTGTGCTCGATCGCGAGCGGACGCCGGACCGCGAAGGCAGTGAAGCGCCCGGGCATACGCCTGCCGCACCGTCCCATTTCCCCGAACATACCGTGCGGCAGCGCGGTCCCGAACGCTGAGGTCCGCCATGACCATCCTGCTATTTTGCCTTGCCACCCTCATTGTAGCGCTCGCTTGGAGAGCCTCTCGCGTGCCGATCAAGCATCGCTGGCGACGAAGGCAGGCGCGGATCATGTGCGAGGGGCTCCACGGTCGCGATCGGAGCCAGTCGCCCGCGCTGATCTATGCACGGCTGCGAGCGATGGATGCACTGGCGTTCGAGAAACTGCTGCTCGAAAGCTTCGAGCGACGCGGACACCGCTTCGTCCGTAACCGCCGCGACGACCGCGGCGATGGCGGGATCCACGGGCAGGTGGTGATCGATGGTCGCGTCTGGCTGATCCAGGGCAAACGCTACGCCGGGGCGATCCGCCCCGAGCACGTCCAGGCGTTCGCCTCGCTCTGCACCGTGAGCGGTTTGTCCGGCTTGTTCATCCATACTGGCCGCATCGGTAGCGGCAGTCGCGACGTAGTCGCGTGAAATGGCAAGGTCGAGATCATCTCCGGCCGCCAGCCGCTGGCACTGATCACGGGTGGTGCCGTCACGATCGATGGGAAGGCGCGATGAAACCGGTGGTGGCATCGATCTTCGCGTTACTGATCACACTCTTGGCCGTCCCCTCGGCAGCGGAGGTCCAAAGTGAAGGCACCGTTGCCGATGAGCGATTGATCGCCCGCTGTATCCATCAGTCCGCGCGGGGCAAGCGGTGGCTGGAAAGCACATTGCTGGGGATACGCGACCAGGAGGGAGGGTGGATCGGGGCGGCGGTGCGGAACCGTGACGGCCGCTATGATCTTGGACCGATGCAGATCAACAGTTGGTGGGTGCCTCGCATGGCGCGGCTGCTTGGACGCCCGCCCGAGTCGGTGCGCCTCTGGTTGCGCGACGAAGCCTGCTTCAACATCGAAGCCGCGCGGTGGATATTGCTGATGGAATTTTTCCGCACCCGCGACATCTGGATGGCCATCGCAAGCTATCACAGTCCCGAACATGTTCGGCGACATCGCTACCTCCTCGCTGTTGCCGCAAAAATGCGCCAGCGGAAGGACGATCGCCGGCACGTGCGCCCAGGCGGACTATGAATATCGCCTTCATTTTGGAGGCAAATGGCGATTGGCGATTGGCGAATGAAGGTCAATTCAAAATAAGCGTGGTCATGGTCAGTTGCAATAGATGCTCTTGCTTACGGTGTAATGTCGGAATCGCAGTGGTAGGCGCGCTGATTTCGCGAAGGATTCAGTGATAAAAGTATTTGGTTGGGCGGAATTTGTTGCCGTCGGCTGCCTTGCTTTGCCGGCTGCTTCGCAAGTCACGACGTCGTATAGTTACGACGTACTGGGGCGCCTCGTTTTATCCTCCAGCAGTGGCGCGCCGGCGGGCAGCAGGACGACGACGATTGGCTATGATGCAGCCGGTAACAGGTCTCAATATCGCTCCGTCGATGGGGTCCTGACTCCTACGTGTCAATCAGCGTGGAAAAAGGGCTCTGAAGCACATTTGATTATTTCAGAGGTCGCGTCCCAGGACGTGGTGTAGCTGAGGGGTGGTCATCGAAGATCTTCGGATAGGTTTGGGTTGCGAAACTCAACCGACGGAGACCCCGATGACCGACGATACGAGGGGCGTTCAGGCGCTGGTGGGAAAGAGCGCGGACGCCGATTTCCTGCGCGAGATGATCGGCTTTGCCGCGCAGCGGCTAATGGACCTTGAGGTCGGCAGCCTGACGGGTGCCGGCTACGGCGAGAAGGGCAGCGACCGGCTCGCCCAGCGCAACGGCTACCGCGAGCGCGACTGGGAGACGCGCGCCGGTACGGTGGAGCCGCGCATCCCACGTTTGCGAAAGGGCAGCTACTACCCAGCGTTCCTCGAACCACGTCGGCTTGCCGAGAAGGCACTGACCGCGGTCGTGCAGGAGGCATACATCCAGGGTATCTCGACACGATCGGTCGACGATCTGGTGAAGGCGATGGGGATGTCGGGCATTCCCAAAAGCCAGGTCAGCCGACTTTGCGAGGAGATCGACGTCCGCGTGAAGGCGTTCCTCGACCGCCCCATCGAGGGCGACTGGCCGTATGTGTGGATCGACGCGACATACCTGAAGGTCCGCCAGGCCGGTCGCATCGTCTCGGTCGCGGTCACCATCGCGGTCGGCGTGAATGCCGATGGCAGGCGCGAGGTGCTGGGAATGGCGATCGGCGCGTCGGAGGCCGAGACGTTCTGGACCGATTTTCTGCGCAGCCTTGCCCGGCGGGGTCTGCGCGGCGTGAAGCTCGTCATCTCGGATGCGCATGAGGGCATCAAGGCGGCCGTCTCGCGTGTGTTCAGCGCCACCTGGCAGCGGTGCCGGGTCCACTTCTCCCGCAACGCCATGGCGCACGCTGGCAAGAGCGGGCGTCGCGTCGTCTCGGCCTTCATTGCCACCGCGTACGCGCAGGAAACGCCTGATGCCGCCCGGGGCCAATGGCGGAAGGTCGCCGACCAGCTCCGGCCAAACGTACCCAAACTCGCCAAGCTCATGGACAGCGCCGAGGAAGACGTGCTCGCCTATATGTCCTTCCCGGCCCAGCATCGCACCAAGCTGCACAGCACGAACCCGCTCGAACGCCTGAACGGCGAAATCAAGCGGCGCACCGACGTTGTCGGCATCTTCCCGAACGAGGAGGCCATCACCCGTCTCGTCGGCGCGCTGCTGCTCGAACAAAACGATGAATGGGCGGTACAGCGCGCCCGCTACATCACGCTGGAAAGCGTCGCGCAGTTAAGCGATGATCCCTCCGTCACGCTGCCGTCCATGGCCGCCTGACCAATCCCGGCCTGCCCGGAGATCGATGCGGCTACGACGCCCAAGCTACACCACGCGGTGGGACACAATCATTTCAGAGCCATGCGGTGCCGACCAACCTTGCTTCGAGTAGGTCTAGTTACCGCCTCCGTACATCTGGCGTTTCACGAGTTTGAGCTTGATGATCTGCCCCTCGGTTTGCCCGTTTGACCATGATGTGACGATGGCGACTCGGACCGCGGCGACATCGCGTGCAATTCCATTGGCGGAAGATGCTACCAGGCTGCCTCGTCCACGTTCGATCCAGGGGACAATATCTCCCTCTGTTTTGCGCCTGATCATCTCATGGAACCCCTCGACGACGGTACGCGCCTCAACGAGCGGCGGTACGCCGGCCTCTACGGCTGCAACCGTCACGGTTTCTGCTCTGGACAGGGTACGCGTCCGGTCGTCATCAGCCTGGCGATCGTTCTTGCCGACGGCACGCGGTGCAGGGACTCCGTATCGACCCGCTCAGCCTGTCGTCGCCGGCTAGCCCATTCGGTTACGACCCGTTCCGACCCACGAAATCCTTGTGATCTCAGGCGTCGCCAGAGGTCAGCACCATTGCGGGATCCCTCTGGACTTGCTTCAGAAAAGTGGAGAGTTTTCCTGAGGTGAAAGGCGAACTCGATGACGAAGCAACGACGGTTTACGAAGGAATTCGAGGACGAGGCGGTTCGGCTGGCGGCGACCAGAAGGCGCACGCAGCGTGAGGTTGCGGAAGATCTGGGGGTTGGCCTGTCGACGCTGGTGCGGTGGATCGGGCGCCGGCGTGATCGGCTGATGGAGATGCCTGGCGAAGCGCCGCAGGCAGATATGGCTGCCGAGCTGAAGCGCCTTCGGCGGGAGAACGAAATCCTTCGGCAGGAACGCGACATACTGAAACGGGCGACCGCTTTTTTCGCCCGGGAGGGAAGTCGATGAGGTTCGCGCTCGTCGATCAGGCGAAGAAGGATTTCCCCGTACATCGTCTCTGCCGAGTGCTCGGTGTCAGCCAGAACGGCTATTTTGCCTGGAAGGACCGGCCAGCCAGTCGGCGACAACGCGATGACATGGTGATGCTGGCGCACGTCCGTTCGGCGTTTGCATTATCGAACGGCACATACGGCAGTCCCCGCATGACGCGGGAGTTGCAGGATGATGGCTTCGCCATCGGGCGGCGTCGCACGGCGCGACTGATGCGCGAGAACGGCCTGCGCGGTCGGCAGAAGCGTCAATTCAAACGGACAACCGACAGCGAGCACAGCTGGCCGATCGCGCCGAACATCATCGACCAGGATTTTACGGCGACGACGCCCAACCAGAAATGGGGCGTGGACATCTCGTATGTCTGGACGCGGGAGGGCGGAGCCGGCCAAGGTTCCGGCGATGTGAAGCATCGTTGGAAAGCCGGTGCAGGGTGGTTCTATCTGGCCGTGGTCATCGACCTGTTCTCCCGCCGCATAATCGGCTGGGCCGTCGGCGACCGCCTGCATCGCGACCTGGCGCTGGCCGCGTTGCGCAAGGCCCTCGTCATGCGGCGTCCGCCCGAAGGGCTCATTCATCATTCGGACCGCGGCAGCCAACGCGGATTCAATCGGTCGTCGCAACGCTGTGCGAATGGAGGCGTGCGATGGATATCAAGAAGCGGCGCTCGGGGCAGTGCACCCGGCCGCCATTACGGTCTCCGGGGCGACCGCCGGTTGCCAATCGGGAAGTGCGTGAACTGTTCTGGCGGTATGTATCTGTCGGCATGAGCAGCGAGGCGGCAGCGGTGAAGGCAGGAGCGTCACAACCGGTTGGCAGCCGCTGGTTTCGGGAGGCGGGCGGGATGCCACCAGCGGCGTTCAGGCCATCGGCGAAGCCTTTGTCGGGCAGATACCTGTCGCTGGCGGAACGCGAGGAGATCGCATTGCTGCTGGTCCAGGGGCATGGCGTCTGTGAGATCGCCCGCCGGGTCGGACGTGCTGCCTCGACCATCTCGCGCGAAGTCCGGCGCAATGCGGCAACTAGCGGTGGCAATCTCGACTATCGCGCGACGACGGCGCAGTGGCATGCCGAGCGGGCAGCGCGTCGGCCCAAGGTCGCGAGGCTTGCGGCCAACGACATGCTGCGACGCTGGGTTCAAGACCGGTTGAGCGGAGCCGTTGCCAGACCCGGTGGCCCGTCCGTCCTCGGTCCATCGGTATCATCATGGAATGGACGGCGGCATGGGCCGCGTCAGAACCGGCGCTGGTCAAAGGCCTGGAGCCCGGAGCAGATTGCCGGGCGTCTGCCCATCGAGTTTCCGGACGACGACGGCATGCACATCAGCCACGAGCCCATCTACCAGGCACTGTTCGTGCAAGGCCGCGGCGCTCTGCGCCGTGAACTCACCGCATGCCTGCGCAGCGGACGGACATTGCGCTGCCGCGGGCGCGGATCGGCCAGCGTGGCAAGAGCTTCGTATCGCCCGAGATCATGATCAGCGAGCGCCCCGCCGAATCCGACGACCGGGCCGTCCCAGGTCATTGGGAGGGCGACCTCATCCTCGGGCTCGGCAGCTCCGCGATCGGCACGCTGGTCGAGCGCACCACCCGCTTCACGATGTTGCTGCATTTACCACGCATGGAAGGTCACGGGGCGGCGCGGGGTACCCAGCGACAATTACGATGAGCGCATGAGCGTCAATTAGGTTGAGCGGTTGGGGGTTTGCTTCCGGGAGGGCGTAGCCCGAGCGGGAGCAAACCCCCAACCGCTTCGGCTTCGCCTGCGGGTCGGCCCCGGCGCGTTTTTCCCCTTGCGAGGGGGCGAGCGATGCCAGGCAGACACATCACCGACCAGCAAGTGAGGCTCTATATGAATGCCCGTCTGACCCGCCCCCAGACCAACGCTGCCGCCATGGCCGGCATCTCCGTCGCGACCGGTCGTCGCATCGAGCGCGACCCGCGACCGCCGTCGGCGCGCAAGGAAGCTCGCCAGTACCGCACCCACGTCGACCCGCTGGAGGGGCTGTGGGAGACGGTCGTCGTTCCCATGCTCGAAGCGGCACCCGGCCTGCGGCCGGTAACGGTACTGGGCGAGCTGGACCGCCGTCATCCCGACCGGGTCACCCCGGCCATCCGGCGTACGCTGGAGCGGCGCGTGCGCGCCTGGAAGGGGCTGCACGGCCCGGACAGGGAGGTCATGTTTCCCCAGACCCATAGCCCGGGCCGCATGGGGATTTCCGACTTCACCTACATGGGCAAGCTGGGCGTGTGCGTCGCCGGGGTGCCGCTCGACCACCGGCTCTATCATTTCGCGCTGGTCTATTCCGGGTTCGAACACGGCGAGGTCGTGCTGGGCGGGGAGAGCTACACCGCGCTGGCGACCGGCCTGTCACAGGCGCTCACCATCCTGGGCGGCACGCCGCACGAGCACCGCTCCGACAGCCTAACGGCCGCGTTCCGCAACCTGTGCATCGACGACGCGCAGGATCTCACCCGCCGCTTCGCCGCGCTGGCGGCGCATTACGGCATGGTGCCGACGCGCAACAACCGCGGCGTCGCACACGAGAACGGCGCCATCGAGAGCCGGCACGGGCATCTGAAGGACCGCATCGCACAGGCGCTGCTGCTGCGCGGCTCGTCCGACTTCACTTGCCTCGACGACTATCGCACCTTCGTCAGCGGCGTCATCGCCGACCACAACCGGCGGCACGCCGGCAAAATCGACATCGAGCGGGCGCATCTGCGCGCGCTGCCGCCTACACCTGCGGCGACATGGGACGAGGCCAGCGTGCGCGTCACCAGTTCGTCCGGCTTCTCGTTCCGCCACGCCTTCTACACCGTGCCTTCGCGGCTCATCGGGCATCGCCTGCACCTGCACGTCCACGACGAGCGCATCGAGGCGTTCCTGGGAGCAGCGCTCGTCGTGACGCTGCCGCGCGGTCGCGCGCCGGCGAAGACGGCCGGGCGCACCACCACTCATGTCGTCGACTATCGTCACGTCATCGGCTCGCTGCGCGCCGAGCCCGGCGCGCTTGCCGGGCTCAGCTATCGCGATGCGCTGTGGCCACGCCCGGCATACCGGCGGGCATGGGACGCGCTCAGCACTGTCAGGTCCGCACGCGATGCGGGCCGCACCATGGTCGGCCTGCTCGCGCTCGCCCACGACCAGGGCGTCGAGGCCGATCTGGCCGTCGCGCTCGCCGCCATCCTCGATGCCGGCGGACTGCCCGGCCTCGCCGATCTGCGCGCCCGCTTCATGCCCGCCAGCGCCACCCTCCCGTTGGTCCATGTCGAGATGCCCGGTGCGGGCAGCTACGACCGGCTGCTGAGCGCGACCGCGATGGAGCTGGCGGCATGACCCTCACCACCGACACCGCCCGCCTGCCGCTGCTCCTGACCGAGTTGCGCCTGCCCACTGTCGCCAGGCTGTGGGCCAGCATCGGCGACACCGCCGACACCGAGGGCTGGCCGGCCGCGCGGACGCTTGCCACGCTCCTCGAACACGAGGTCGCCGAGCGCGCCAACCGCCGCACCGCCCGGCATCTCCTCGAGGCGCGGCTTCCTGCAGCCAAGACCATCGACACCTTCAACTTCGCCGCCACCCCGATGGTCAGCCTCGCGCGCATCAATGCGCTCGCGGCCGGCGACAGCTGGCTCGACAGCGGCACCAACATCCTGCTGTTCGGTCCGCCCGGCGTCGGCAAGACGCACCTGAGCGCAGCGCTTGGCCATGCGCTCGTCGAGGCCGGACACCGCGTCCTGTTCGCCCGCACCACCGACCTCGTCCAGCGACTCCAGACCGCCCGCCAGGAACTGCGCCTGGCCGCCGCCATCGAGAAGCTCGACAAATACCGCCTGCTCATCCTCGACAACCTCTCCTACGTCAGAAAAAGCCAGGCCGAGACCTCCGTACTCTTCGAGCTGATCAGCGCCCGCTACGAGCGCCGTTCCATTCTCATCACCGCCAACCAGCCCTTCGGCGCATGGGACGACATCTTCCCCGACCCCGCCATGACCGTCGCGGCCACCGACCGCCTCGTCCACCACGCCATCATCCTCGAGATGAACACCGCAAGCTACCGGCGAAAAACCGCCCAGGCCCGCGTCACCGGCACCATCTCAAGCGCGGATCCATCACCTTCCAATTGACGCGCCCCGTCAATTAGCCGACCTACACATACCCGCAGGCGCTCATCCTAATTGACGCGCTCCGCTGATCGTAATTGTCGCGCCATAGGCCTGGCCCATTTCGAAGGACGATCGTGGCCGGGACCACATCGCCACGCATTGATGACGATGCTCGCCTACGCCTTCCTGCAATCCCGCCGCCTCGAGGCCGCGGGACGGAAAAAAAGAGTCGGTGGACCGCCCCCGCAACCGACCCTGCCATCCATCCGGCAAGCGATCCTCGACCGCCTGGTACGACCACCGCCAACGTATTGCCCCACGGTCATAAGCGGTTGCCGAACCCTAACCAACCAACTCTGCCAAAGTAGTGCTAAGAGCCCGACTCATAATTCGATCTTTGCGATGCGGCGTGTCATGCGCCTGATGGAAGCGATGAGGAGCCATGCCTCGGACGAGGCGATGGAAGTCTCCCAGTCCTTGGCGAGGCGTCGGCATCGGTTAAGCCATGCGAAGGTGCGCTCGACGACCCAGCGGCGCGGCAGGACGACGAAGTGCCTGACGTCGGAACGCCTGATAGTTTCGATGGCAAGGCGGTCGAGATGCGCGATGGCGGCCTCCAGCTTCGGCCCGGCATAGCCGCCATCGGCGAAGAAGCGACCCAGCGAGGGATATGCATCCCGGCAGCGCTCGATGAGGTCGGGCGCGCCGTCACGGTCCTGGATGTCGGCGGAATGGACGAGGGCGTCGAGCAGGTTGCCGACCGTGTCGGTGGCGATGTGACGTTTGCGACCTCTGACCTTTTTCCCGGCATCATAGCCGCGCGGTCCGTCGACTTCGGTGGTCTTTACCGATTGACTGTCGATGATGCCCGCAGTCGGTTCGGCCGCGCGGCCCTCCGCGATCCGTGTACAGGCCACCAGCACCGCGATGATCGCATCGAGCAGGCCGTTGCCCCGCATCCGGTAGAAATGGTATTGCACGGTCGTGAACGGCGGGAAGTCCCTAGGCAACTGCGCCCACTGGCACCCCGTCCTCGCAAGGTACTGGATCGCGTTCCACAAATCCCGTGCCCGATGCAGGCGCGGGCGCCCCACCTTCGTCGTTAGTGCCAGCAGCGGGGCTATAATCGCCCATTCCCGGTCGGTGCAGTCGCTTGCGTAGCGCAGCCCTCGTCTGTCATGCTCGCGCCGAGCGGTTTCGTTCCAGGTCATGTGATCTCCGTGGTCTTCGCAACCCCCGGTGAATCACAACTGGCTGAAATCGCTCAACTCAATTCTCGGTCGGGCTCGAAACGTAGCGACGAGGAAACGTCGCTGGTTGCGCCGTACCTGCTGGATGCCGGTCCTTTACAGCGCCGACACTTATCTCGGAACCGGTCAGATCGTTCCTGGGCATCGGCTCCTGATCGAAGGCATTGGCGATGAGCTTGCCCAAGGTCGGATCGGCGGAGGCCCTCCGCGATCACGGTCGACGCCTTGAGCCTGGCGCCATCGGCCGAATAGACGTCGCTCAGCGGCTACATCATTGCACAGATACGCTGGTGCAGGGGCCGTCCACCCCATCACGTCAGGTCCATGAAACGGGCTGCAGGTCACCACGCAGCTGATCGACAAAGCTGATCGCCTAAGGCGTTGGAGTTCTTCGGCGGGATCGACATTCAGGACACCCAAACGAGTTGAAGGCCGATTCAAAAGAATCGGTGTCGAAGCGCGGGGCGAATGATCGGCGTCAGAACAGGCCGTCATCGTCGTCATCGTCCTCGACCGCCGCGGCGGCGGTGCCGACGACCGCGAAACAGGCCGGGACACAGGCGGCATGGACGTCGCGTTCCTGCGCCATGGTGTAGAGCGCGGTGATTCGCGGCAGCAGGTCGCCCAATGCCGCCATCGCAGGATCGCCGGGCGCGTCGACCGTGGGCGTCGATGCCAGCACCGCCGCCGCCTGTCGCATCGTCGCGCCCAATTTCAGTTCCGCGCCGATCTCATCGCCCGCGATGGTCAGCAATTCCATCAACTGGCGGGCATCGTCGCCCCCTTCGCGCACGGCAAGGTCGGTGCGCTGGCACCCTTCGCGGATGACGACCAGCGCCTGCGCGAGCTTGGTTCCCATGTCGCGGTCGCCTGCATCGCCGCGCTTGATCATCAGCGTGGTGTTCACTTCCGCCAGTTCGTTGATCGGCTGGCCGATGCCGCGCATCGCATTGCCCAGCGAATGGGCATAGATGTCGACCTCGCTGGCGACGACCGACACCGCCTTGCCCAGTTCGCCGTGGCGGCGGCACAGCAGGCGGGTGTTGGTCGCGATGTCCTGGACGTTGAACTGGACCCGCTGCAATTGTTCGAGGCGGCCGGTCAGTTCGCGGACGGTGTCGGTTATCAGGTCCAGCATCGACGCCGACCGCTGGTCCGCCTCCTGCAACTGCACGGTGATGACCGCGACCTCGCCGACCGCTTCCTCGATCTGGATCAGGAACGGGCGACCGTTGCCGCCGGCATCGTCGTCGATCAGGTCGAGCAGCGAAGCGGTATCGGGCTGCAACGCGTTCAGCGATTCGAGCAGCAGCGCGGCGTCGCGATCGAAATCGTTGGCGCTGGTTTCGAGCAGCGCGGCGAGAAGGTGGTGGACCACCCCGTTCACCTCCGCCTGATCGGCGGGATCGGTCAGATCGTGGGGTGCGCTGTCGAGGAGTTGCAGCGCCGACACGACGTGTTCCAGCCGCTGCCGCGTGCTGTCGCCGACCTGCAACGCGCCCAGCATCGTCGCGACCCGGCCCTGCACGGTGCGGGCGATCGTCGCTACCTGCCGCGCCATCGATGCGACATCGCCCAGATGGCTGTGCAGCGCGCCGGCGTCGCGGGTCAGCCGCTGCGGCACCGCCGGCAGGATCTTGCGCGCCTCCGCCGCGAGCAGGCGTCCGGCCTGCTGCACGCTGCCGACGCTGCCCGACAGTTCCTTCAGCTTGGCGAGGAAGCCTTCGAGATGTTCCTCACCCGCCGCCAGCCGTTGGCCCATGTCGTTGACGAAGCCGACGAACGCCGTTTCGCCCGATGCCGCGATCTTGATGTTCATGCCGTAGATGTGGAGGACGCGCAGCGCCTGCCGCATGTCCATGACATGGTCGCGCAGGACGCGCGACGCCGTGCCGATGCGCGCCATGTCGGCATCGCGGTCGGCCTGTACCTGTGGCAAGCCATCGAGCTGTAGCGCGACGTCCTTCAGGCTGGTGACCGCGATTCCCGCCACGCTTTCGTCGAGCGCGCCAGTGACCTCCTCGATCGAGGTGATGATCCGGTCGATCGTGTCGATCGCGGTAGCAAGGGTGGTGCCCGCGCGGACGAAACGGGCGTCCATGCCCGCCGCGGTCAGCGCCAGCGTACGCTTCAGGTCGATGGTGTCGAGTTCCATCGCCTCGGCAGGATCGATACGGATATGCTGCATGGGATCAATCCTTGGCGTTGACGGGGGAGGGTCGGGCGGCGGCGGGGCGGGCGGCGACGGTCATCGTGCGGTCGCCTGCAACAGTTCGCGGGCGATGGCGCCCAAGGGTACGACCCGGTCGGCGGCACCGCGGGCGATCGCTTCCTTGGGCATACCGAACACGATCGAGGTCGCTTCGTCCTGCGCGACGGTGCGGGCGCCCGCCTGTTTCATTTCCAGCAGGCCGCGCGCGCCGTCGTCGCCCATGCCGGTCATGATGATGCCGACCGCGTTCGATCCGGCGTTGCGGGCGGCCGACCGGAACAGCACATCGACCGACGGACGGTGCCGCGACACCAGCGGTCCTTCCTTCACCGACACGACATAGCGCGCGCCCTGTCGTTCCAGCAGCGTGTGGCGCAGCCCGCCGGGCGCGATCAGCACATGGCCGCGCATCACCGTGTCGCCGTCCTCCGCTTCCTTGACGTCGACCTGGCACAGCCCGTTCAGCCGCCTGGCGAAAGCGCGGGTGAAGCTTTCCGGCATGTGCTGGACGATGACGATGCCCGGCGAATTGGCGGGCAACGCCTCCAGCACCTCGCGCAGCGCTTCCGTCCCGCCGGTCGATGCGCCGATGCAGACGACCATCTCGGTCGTCCGGCTCATCGCCCGGCCGGTGGGTGGGGGCAGGACCGCGTCGGCGGTCAGCTTCGCCGCCGGTGCGCCGGACCGGGCGCCGGCCGCGCGGCTGCGCACGCGTGCCCGCGCCGCGCCCTTCACGGTTTCACGGATCATCATCCGCGATTCGTTCAGATGGTCGGCGATGCCCATGCGGGGTTTCAGGATGACGTCGACCGCGCCCGCCTCCAATGCCTGGAGCAGCGTTTCGGAGCCTTCCTCGACCAGCGACGAACACATCACCACCGGGATCGGCCGCTGGCTCATCAGCTTGCGCAGAAAGGTGACGCCATCCATGCGCGGCATCTCGACGTCCAGCGTGATGACGTCGGGCACTTCCTCCTGAATGTAGCGTGCGGCGGCGAACGGATCGGCGGCGGCGGCGATGACCTCGATTTCCGGATCCTCGCTTAGGATCGCGGTCATCGCCTGGCGGACGCTGGCGCTGTCGTCGATGATGAGGACGCGGATCTTGCCCATGTCAGTCCTTCATGAAGACGGTGTAGGAGACCGCCGTGACCGGCAGGTCGATTCCGGCGATCGATTCCGAATGGCCGAGGAACAGGTATCCCCCCGGACGCAGGCATTCGCACAGCCGGCGAACGACCTTTCCTTGCGTTTCCTTGTCGAAATAGATCAGCACGTTGCGACAGAAGATGATGTCCATCGGTTCGCCGACGGGGTAGCGGGCGTCCATCAGGTTGAGCTGGGCGAAGCCGATCGCCGAACGCAGCGCCGTGGTGACGCGCACCTGCCCCGCCTTGCGGTCGAGCGACGTCATAAGATAGCGCTGGCGCAGCGCCGGCGGCACCGGTTCGACCAGCGCCGCAGGATAGATGCCACGTCGCGCCGTTTCCAGCACCGCCGTATCGATGTCGGTGGCGAGAATGCCGTAATCCGGACCGCCGCCCTGCGCGAACTGGTCGAGCACCATCGCCATCGTGTACGGCTCGGCACCCGTCGAGCAGGCGGCGCTCCATGCCCGGATGCGCCGCTGCCCGGTTTTCGCCAGCGCCGGGAGCGCGGTCTTCGCCATGAAGTCGAAATGGCCGGGTTCGCGGAAGAAATCGGTCTTGTTGGTGGTGACGGCGTTGATGAGGTGCGTCAGTTCGGCGGGATCGGCATCCCCGCTGAACAGATGGTCGCAATACTCGTCCAGCGTGGCCATGCCGGTATCGCGCAGTCGCCGCTGCAATCGCCCTTCGAGCATCGTCGACTTGGTCCGGGGCATCTTGATGCCGGTCCGGTCGTAGATCAGCGTCGACAGCCGCGCGAACTTGTGCGGGCTGAGCCGGTCGGCGCCGGGAGGCGTCAGGGCGATTGCGGCAGTCATGGTCGGTTGTTTCCAGTCGACGGAAAGGTCGGGAAGCGGCGGGTATGTCGGGTGAGCGGATGGCTCACGCCGCCCGGCCGAAGGAGGCATCGTCGCTGTCCGGTCCGCCTTGCGTCAGATCAAGCGCGAAGCCGCGGGCGCGGGACTGTTGATCGGCGACCGATCCGGTCTTGGGGCGCTTGGTGGCCGGGATCTTTGCCTTCACCTTGGCGACGGGCGCGCGCGCTGCACGAGCGACGGAAGCGGTGGCGCGCGAGGGTTCTTCGATCCGGAAGAACGCGATGCTGCCTTGCAGGTCTTCCGCCTGACCGGCCAGTTCGTCCGACGTGGACGAAATCTGTTCCGACGCACCGGCATTCTGCTGCGTCACCTGGTCGAGTTGTTGCAGCGCCTGGTTGATCTGGCTGGCGCCGATATCCTGTTCGCGGCACGCCGCGCTGATTTCGGACACCAGTTCGGCGGTGCGGCGGATGTCGGGCACCAGCTTGGTCAGCATCTCGCCCGCCTTGGCGGCGGCCTGCACCGTTTCCGACGAAACCGAACTGATCTCGGCGGCCGCCGTCTGGCTGCGTTCGGCGAGCTTGCGGACTTCCGACGCGACGACCGCGAAGCCGCGACCATGTTCGCCGGCACGGGCCGCTTCCACGGCGGCGTTCAGCGCCAGCAGGTCGGTCTGGCGGGCGATTTCCTGCACGATGCCGATCTTTTCGGCGATCGTCCGCATCGCACCCACCGCACGGTCGACCGCGACACCGCTCGCTTCGGCATCCTTCGACGACTGGCGCGCGATCTTTTCGGTCTGCGCGGCATTGTCGGCATTCTGTTTGATGTTGGCGGCCATCTGCTCCATCGACGCCGATGCTTCCTCGGCGGCGGCGGCCTGTTCGGTCGCGCCCTCGCTCACCTGTTGCGACGAGGATGACAGTTGCTGGCTGCCGGCGGCGACCTGATCGGAAGCGGACGCCACGTCGCCGGCGAATTTCGAGAGATTGTCGACCAGCGAGTTGATCGCGTCCTTCATCCGCTGATGATCGCCGTCGCACTCGATCTCGACGCGCTGGGTCAGATCGCCGGTGCTGACCAGCCGCAAAACCCGATTGCCCTCGCCGATCGGCAGCAGGATCGCGTCGAGCATACCGTTGATGCCGTCGACCAGCTTCGAGAAGTCGCCACGAAAGCGTCCGGTATCGCCACGTTCGCTGAGGCGCCCCTCGGTCGAGGCGCGGATCAGGCGCTGGATCTCACCGGTTATGTCCTTGAAGTTTCCGCGCAGCGTTTCGACGGTTTCGTTGATGAACGCCTTCTTGCCGGGGAATTGTTCGAGCTGAGCCTCGAAATCGCCTTCGCCGAACGCCTTGATACAGCCCATCGCCTTTTTCTTCACGGCGATGTGACCGGCGACCATGTCGTTGATACCGCGCGCCATGACGCCGAAGTCGCCGGGGAATTTCTCGGCGGCAACGACGACGTCGATGTCGCCGCGATCATGTTCGGCGGACATGTGGTTCATTTCGGCGATCAGCGTCTTCAGGTTTCCGCGCAGCGTTTCGATGGCGTCGTTGATGAACGCCTTCTTGCCCGGCAGCTTGTCGAGCGGCGCTTCGAAGTTGCCGATGGCGATCTCACGGATGCAGGCCATCGCCATCTTCTTCACGTCGATGTGGGCGGCGACCAGCGTGTCGACGCGATCGGCCATCACGCGAAGGTCGCCGTGAAAGGCCGGCGACGACAGCACGGCGTCGATGTCGCCGCGTCGATGTTCGGCAATGACATAGGCAAGACCGTCGTTCATGCGAACGACCGGCGTCAGCGCCGCATCGAGGAGCCCGTTCACCGCCGCCAGCATGGCGCGCGCCTCACCGGTCGCCATATCTTCGCGTGCCCGACGGGTCAGGTCGCCATCGGCGATCGATTGCGTCAGCGCATGGATCTCGGCGATCGCTGCTGCCGGGCGGGCGCTATGCTTGATCTGGGAGAACATCTTCGGCATCCTCTTCTATGTTTTTGTTATCGCGGGTCAGGCCGCTTGGGAAAGGGTGGCAAGCCGGTCCATGTCGTCGGCGGCAAACCGGTCCATGTCGTCGGCGGCAAAGACGTGCGCGACGTCGATGATGACGACGAAGCCATCGGCCTCGCGCACCACCCCCGCGATATAGTCGGACCGCCAGCGCATTCCGATATCGGGGGCGCTTTCCAGTCGATCGCGTTCGAACGTGGCGACGGCGATCACGCGGTCGACGACGAGGCCGAGCGCCAGCGTCCGGTCGGGAAGCGGTACGTCGACGATCAGCACCCGCGTGGCGAGCGTGGGGTCGACGGGCGCAAGGCCCAGCCGGACCCGCAGGTCGATCATCGGCACCCCGGACCCGCGCACGTCGGTCAGCCCGAGCATCCACGACGGACCGTTGGGAACGCGAAAGGCGGGGGTGTAGTCGAGGATCTCGCGGACCATCGTCACCGATACCGCGAAGACCTCTTCCCCCA
This sequence comes from Sphingomonas sp. 2R-10, assembly GCF_030062225.1. Lineage (NCBI taxonomy): Bacteria > Pseudomonadati > Pseudomonadota > Alphaproteobacteria > Sphingomonadales > Sphingomonadaceae > Sphingomonas > Sphingomonas sp. 2R-10. Next base: position 58,823 of record NZ_JASCXF010000008.1, on the reverse strand, counting down.
GGCCGAAGGTGACGACCTGCGTCGGGGCGGCGGCGCTCATGCCGCGCGTCCGAAGCTGACGTCGTCACCGTCCGGGCCGCCTTGCGCGAGATCAAGCGCGAAGCCGCGGGCGCGTGCCTGCTGGTCGGCGATCGATCCGTTCCTGGCCTTGGCGACCGCCGACGGAGCCTTGACCTTGGTCTTCGGCTTCACCGGGGCGGCGGGCTTGCGGATCGCCGGACGACGCGCGGTCGAAGTGTTGCTGTCGTCGAAGCGGAAGAACGCGATGCCCTGCTGCAGTTCTTCCGCCTGACCTGCCAGTTCCTCGGACGTCGAGGAAATCTGTTCGGAGGCTGCTGCGTTCTGCTGCGTCACCTGGTCGAGCTGCTGGATCGCCTGGTTGATCTGGCTCGACCCGATGTCCTGCTCGCGACAGGCGGCGCTGATCTCGGACACCAGTTCGGCGGTGCGGCGGATGTCGGGCACCAGCTTGGTCAGCATCTCACCAGCCTTGGCGGCGGCCTGCACCGTTTCCGACGATACCGAGCTGATCTCGGCAGCGGCGGTCTGGCTGCGTTCCGCCAGCTTGCGGACTTCCGAGGCGACCACCGCGAAACCGCGACCATGTTCGCCGGCGCGGGCTGCTTCCACGGCCGCGTTCAGCGCCAGCAGGTCGGTCTGGCGGGCGATTTCCTGTACGATGCCGATCTTTTCGGCGATCGTCCGCATCGCACTGACCGCACGGTCGACCGCGACACCGCTGGCTTCGGCGTCCGACGACGACTGGCGGGCGATCTTCTCGGTCTGGGCGGCATTGTCGGCATTCTGTTTGATGTTGGCGGCCATCTGCTCCATCGACGCGGATGCCTCCTCGGCGGCGGCGGCCTGTTCGGTCGCACCCTGCGACACCTGGTCGGCGGTGGACGACAACTGCTGCGTGCCGGCGGCGACATTCTGTGCCGCGATCGTGGCATCGCCGATGACGCCGCGCAGGCGGTTGGTCATGCTGACCAGCGCGTGGCCCAACTTATCGTGCTCGGACAGTGGCTTGTAGTCGACGGTCAGGTCGCCCTGGGCGATCGTTTCGGCCAAAGCCGCCGATTTGCGCAGGTCGGCGGTCATCGCGTTGATCGTATCGACCAGATCCTTGATCTCGTCGTTCGACTTCACGGCTACTTCATTGTCGAGGTCGCCGATCGCTACGGCGCTGATCGCGACGCTAGCGGTCTTCAGACCGCGCGAGACGGTGAGGGCGATCCAGATGGCAGCGCCGATCGACAACAGCAACGCCAGTCCGGCTACTACAAACAAGAGGTTGCGGCTTTCGGCGTACAGGACATCAGTGTCGGTGGACGTCTTCGCCATCGATTCCTGCACCCGCGCGACCATCGCGTCGATATCGTCGTCCAGCTTCGAGGCCAGCTTTGGCTGTTCGCTCGACGCGAGCACGGCGGCCTCGGCGTTCTTGTTGGCGAGACCGAGTTCGCGGATCCTGTTGAAGACGGGCAGCAATGCCTGATAATCCGCCCGGATTCTCTGCCAGCCCGCTTGGCGATCGGCTGGAGCCGACTGCTGGGCTTCATCGAGATATTTGGCGATCAGGGCCTGGCTCTGCACGATTTTGGCATCATAAGCCTTCATGAGCGTCATATCGCTGTTCGCGGCGAGCGCCATCTGCGCGGACTGCATACCGCTGCTTTCGGCCGCGATCGACTGGGCGATGGCCAATCGCTTGACCGGACCCGCGACGAGTTCGTTGATCGCATCGTTGAGCGTATTCATCCGGGTCACGCCGACGAATACGATCGCCAGTATCATGAGAATGAGGACGGTGAACGTCGCTCCCAGCTTCATCTTGATCGTTGCACGCATGGTTTATTCCCCCCCCGGGAAGATCAGTGAATGGACACGTCAGCGGTATCGCCGCGTGCGATCGACTGGAAAATGGTTGTGAGATCCGGCAGCACGACGATGTCGTCGTGGTGCCGCACCAGCGTCCGGACATGTTCGCGGCGCCAGCGCAGGCCGACGACCGGCGCATCCTCCCTGGTGGTGGCGGAGAAGGTCGCGACCTCGTGCACCTTGTCGGTGCGCAGGCCGATCATCGCCGGTTCGCCGCCCAGTTCGATTTCGATCACGACGATCCGGCTGTCGGGCGTCGATGCCCCCGCGGTCATGCCGAACGCGAGGTGCAGGTCGGCTAGCGGAATGATACGTCCCCGGAAATTGATGACATGGCCGACCAGTGGCGGTGCGCCCGGCACCCGCGTTTCGGGCATCATGTCGAGGATTTCGCGGACCAGCACCGCTTCCAGTGCGAAACTCTGGCCGCCGATGTCGAAGACCAGCACCTCGAGTTGTTCTTCATGGTTCCACGGCACCTGGGCCGAGGTCGAGCGGGTTTCATCCTGCTGCACGCAGCGTCTCCTCATGGGGTTGGCCGAGCGCGATGAGCTGGACGATGTCGAGGATCAGCGCGACCTCGCCGTCGCCGAGGATCGTCGCACCGGCAAAGGTCGCGGCGTCGCGGTGCAACACCGACATCGGCTTGATGACCGTCTGATGGTTGCCGATGATCTGATCGGCGACCAGCCCGATGCGGCCCTGCGGCGTCGATACCACCACGATCTTCTGAAACGGATCGGGGCGGGTGTCGGTGGCGAACAGTTCGCGCAGACGGAGGAACGGCACCAGCTTTTCACGCAGGGTGATGAGGCTGCGACCGCGATGGCGCATATCGTCCTCTAGCGAGAGTTCGATGCATTCCTCGACCGCGGTCAGCGGAATGACGTAGCGACCGCTGCCGACCCGGACCAGCAGCCCTTCGATGATCGCCAGCGTCAGCGGGATGCGCAGGGCGATGACCGATCCCTCGCCCTCGTTCGACTGTACGTCGATCGATCCGCGCAACCCTTCGATCGTGCGCTTCACCACGTCCATGCCGACGCCGCGCCCTGACAGGTTGGTGACCGCCGCGGCCGTCGAAAATCCGGGGGCGAAGATCAGTTGGAGCAGGTCCTGGTCCGATATCGACTGGTCGGGCTGGATCAGGGCGTTGGCTTCCGCCTTGGCCCGGACGCGTGCCCGGTTGATGCCGCGACCGTCGTCGCGGATGGTGATGACGACCTCGCCCCCCGCCTGATGCGCGGCGAGGCGGACGGTGCCGGCGGCGGACTTGCCCGCGATCGCACGGTCTTCGGGCGTTTCGAGGCCATGATCGCAGCTATTGCGGATCAGGTGGACCATCGGATCGAACAGCCGTTCGATCACGGTCTTGTCGACCTCCGTCGCTTCGCCCTCGGTTTCGAACTCGATTGTCTTGCCGGTGTCGCGCGCCAAATCGTGGATCAGGCGGCGAAAGCGTGCGAACAGCGACCCGACGGGCACCATGCGCATGACCATCATGTTGTCGCGCAGTTCGCCGGCCAGCCGCTCGATCTCTTCGGAAACCGACCGCAGCACTAGGTCCTGACCGCGATGCGCCACCTGCGACAGACGGCTCTGCGCGATCACCAGTTCGCCGACACGGTCCATCAGCGCATCGAGCCGGCCGGCTGGAACGCGGACGCTCTCCTCCGCCTTCGCGGCAGTGCGGGCGGCGGGGGCTTCGGTGGTCGCGGCAGCGACGGGTGCCGCGACCACCGGGGCCACGACGGTTTCCACGACCGCGGGCACGGCATCGACAGGTGCCGCGACGGCGTCCATCGCCAGCGGTTCGATGGTCAGTTCCATGTCGTCCATTACGAAGATGAACACGTCCTCGATATCGTCGCGCGTGATGTCACCGGTCAGCGTGACGTCCCAGCTGATATGACATTCGGTCGGAACCAGCGCCGACAGCGGCGGCACGCGGTCGGTCCGCGCGACGATGGTGCAGTCGCCCAGTTCGCGCAGTTCGTCGAGCAGCATCAGCGGATTGGTGCCGTTCGCCATCGCATCCACCGGCAGGCGAAACGCGACCTTCCAGCCCGACGGTGCGGCGGGCACGGGCGGGGCGGTCCGGGCGGTGCCCGACGCTTCGTCGATCGCCTGTTGCAGACGGACGAGGATCGCGTCGCCATCGGCCGCAGGCGCGTCGCCATCGACCAGCGCGCGCATGTGATCCTGCGCCGACAGGATGACCGCGACCAGTCCGGCGGTGGCGGGCACCTGCCCCTTGCGCACGCGATCGAACGCGGATTCGCAGTGGTGGGTAAAGCCGGCGAGCGCATCGAAGCCGAACATCGCGCCCGAGCCCTTGAGCGTATGCAGGCCGCGAAAGACGGCGTTGACCAGATCGGCATTGCCGAGGTCGTGACCGAGATCGAGCAGGCCCTGCTCCACCTGGTCGAGCACCTCGCCCGCCTCCACGCGGAAGGCGGCGACGGGATCGTCGGCGATCACTGGCCAAGGACCTTGCGGGCGACCTTGACGAGCTGGTCGGGGACGAACGGCTTCACCAGCCAGCCGGTCGCGCCGGCGGCCTTTGCCTGGTTCTTCATTTCCGGATCGGATTCGGTCGTCAGGAAGATGATCGGCACGCCGGTCTGCGCGGGCTGCTTGCGCAGTTCGCGGATCATGGCCAGCCCGTCCATGTTCGGCATGTTCAGATCGGTGACGATCAGGTCGAATTTGGTGGCGGTCGCCTTGGTCAGCCCCTCAACGCCGTCACCGGCCTCGGTGACGGTGTAACCCGCGCCGGTCAGCGCGATGCGGATCGCCATGCGCAGGCTGGCGGAATCGTCGACGGCAAGAATGGAAGCGGTCATTGCAACGGGACTCCGTGGAACCAGAAGATGTTGTTTTCGGGATCCTGTGCGTCGACGAACCCGGCGCGGCGCAACAGGGTGGTGAGCGTGTCGCCGGCGGGTGCGGCGAGGCGGACGGTGCCGCCCTGCAACCGCGTCTCGGCCCGCAGGCTTTCGATGAGTTGCAGGACACTGAGGTCCGATGCCGAGAGGTCAGCGACGTCGAGCACGACATCCCTGTCCAGCGGAAGCGCGCGCAGTTCATCGGCGAAGGCACCGATGGTCGTCATCGACAATGTCGACGGTACAGTAATAGCAGCAGTCATCTCGATCTTGCCCCCCAAAGAGCTGATCGTGACCGTGGTCGAGCCGGATTAAGATCGATTTAAGCGTGCCGCGACGGGCGCTGGTCTTGCGCGTCCGGTGGCTATGCCAGGGCGTTCCGGGTGGCGCTAACGATTGCAGCGGCACGTCATGTTTTCCGAACGGTTCCGGAGACTTGGTCCGAAACGACTGTTACGCGCAGGTGGGGGATGCGCCCGTCGAGCAAAGTCGAAAGTATTTTTCGGCAGCTTGCGTCGCGCCGCATCGGTGCAGCGAGCTGTCGCAGCGAATCACCCGCATCGGCGGGGAGCGCCGCTCAACGGCGGGGCAGGCGCCGCGCGATCAGGAGGAGCAGCAGGCCAAGCGCACCGGTGACCGATCCGGTGACAACCCACAGATACTGGTCAATCATGACCGAACTGGCGGGCCAGCGGATGATGCCCATCCCCTGACCCAGCCAGAACAGCCCGACGACCGCGAGGATCGCGCCAACGATCATCAGCGCCCGTCGGACGAAACGCATCCGGTAAAACAATCCTGCGCGATGCCGCCGGATTAAAACCTCCGGAAAACCCGGGACGCTTCAATATGCTCGAAGGCGTGGTGCACAGCGCCGATGTTCAGGACCGCGACGGTGCGCCCGGCCTGATCGGCTGACGATCGAAATTATCAAACGGTCCGACCTGACGGGCTTCATTATCCTGCCCCGGCGCTGGATCGTCGAACGCACCCTTGCGTGGCTCAACCGGTGTCGTCGCCTCGCCAAGGACTGGGAAGTTTCAATTGCATCGTCCGAAGCCTGGATGGTCGTCTCATCCATCAGGCGGATGACGCGCCGTATCGCCAAACTCCAATTATGAGTCGGGCTCTGAGATTCAGCGCGGCGCGTTGACGTGCAATGATGAGTGATGCGCAGCGGGATCGAGATCAGCGTCACGGCATGAGACAGGGCACGGCTTGAGGGGATCGTAGCGGCGCGTGGCTCGCCGCAGAAGCATGTGTGGCGGGCGCGGATCGTCCTTTTGAGCGCCGATGGTCTGGGCACGGTTGCGATCATGGCGGCGACAGGCAAGTCGAAGACCTGCGTGTGGCGCTGGCAGGAGCGGTTCATGGCCGAAGGCGTCGATGGCCTGCTGCGCGACAAGACGCGACCGCCGGGGATCGCACCGCTCAAGGCCACGCTGGTCGACAAGGTCGTGGCGCTGACGCTGGGTCCGCCCGACCAGGGACTGTCAGAAATTTTGTGCGGGAGGCCGGTTATCGTCAGATGACGAAGCGCTCGCCGAAGATGACGGCGAACTGGCTTTTGGCCTCGCCCCATTCGCGCGGTGGTCGTTTCCATTCGTCCGCCGCGTGATTGAGCACCAGGTATAGCAGCTTCATAGCGGCATCGTCGCCGGGGAAGTGACCACGTGTCCGGACGGCACGGCGGATCTTCGAGTTCAGGGCCTCTATGGCGTTCGTGGTGTAGATGATCCGGCGGACGCCCTCGGGAAAGGCAAAGAACGGGATGACCTGGTCCCAATGGCGCCTCCAGCTCATGGCGATGGCCGTGTGTTTCTGGCCCCAGGGACCTTCCTCAAACGCCTCCAGCGCCGCCATGCCGGCCTCGGGCGTCTCGGCACGGTAGACGCCGCGCAGCGCCTGGGCGATGAACTTGCGCTCCTTCCAGGACGCAAAGGCTCTCCTGACCGCCTGCCTTGGCAGGCGGTCGAAGGGCTCATGCTGTTGCGGATCAAATGGACGATGCAGGTCTGGACGATGGCCTCGGGGAAAGCAGCGTTGATCGCCTCCGGGAAGCCCTTCAGTCCGTCGACGACCGCGATCAGGATATCGGCGACGCCGCGGTTTCTGAGCTCGTTCATGACGCGCAGCCAGAATTTGGCACCCTCGGTCTGCTCGATCCAGATGCCGAGCACCTCCTTGGTGCCATCCGGCTGGATGCCCAGCGCGATGTACACCGCCTTATTCCGGACGAAGCCCTCGTCGCGGATTTTCACCCGGATCGCGTCGAAGAAGACCAGCGGGTAGCAGGTGTCGAGCGGGCGGCCCTGCCATTCGGCGACTGTTTCCAGCACCGCATCGGTCACGCTCAAGATCAGGTCCGGCGAAACGTCGATCCCATACAGCTCCTCGAGATGCCCCCGGATCTCGCGCACCGTCATCCCGCGCGCGTACATCGAGATGGCTTGCCGGGGCATGATCCCCCGGATCATGCCCTGATTGACGCGCTGTCGTCGAAGTCGGGTGTGGATCGGCGTGGAAAAGGGGCTCTGACGCACATTTTGATGATCTCACAGCCACGCAGCGCCGACCAATCTTGCTTCGAGAAGGTCCAGCTTACCCCGGCCGTACATTTGGCGCTTCACCAGCTTTTGCTTGGTGATCTGCCCTTCGGTCTGCCCGTTGAACCAAGAGGTGACGATGGCAGCTCGAACGGCGGAGACGTCACGTGCAATGCCGTTGGCGAAGGACGCTACCAGGCTGCCACGACCACATTCTATCCAGGAAGCGAGATCGGTCTCTCGTTTGTGCCGGATCATCTCGTGGAACCGTTCGACCACGGTGCGCGCCTCAACGAGAATCGGTACCCCGGCCTCGACCGCAGCGACCGTCACGGTTTCTGCCCTAGACAAGGAATCGCGCCCGGTCGTCATCAGTCTGGCGATGGTTCTTGCCGAGGGCACGCGGTGAAGGGACTCCGTATCTACCCGCTCAGCCTGCCGTCGCCGACTGGCCTATTCGGTTACCACCCGCAGTGATCCACGAAACCCTTGAGATCTCAGGCGCCGCCAGAGGTCAGCACCATTGCGAGATCCCGCAGCCCATTGTTGATCCAGCCACGGCAGATAGGTTTCCAACGAGCTTTCCCGGCTCCGAAACACATCGCTACGTTCACCGCGCAAAATCCGACGAACCAAACCGCGACTGTGCCCGGTGCGCCGCACGATCTCCTTGATGGATACCCCCTCCTTTGAGATCGCCAGGACGGAAGTATTGGTCTCCTCCCGGTGAAGATACCCCTCATATTGCAGGCGCTCTGCCGCTGTCAGCAGCGCGGGATTGATGGTCATGGCACCGACTGAACGCCGGATCTGGCGCATCGACCGGCGGACCGCCTCAAGAAAGGCATGGCTGGCATTTTCCATCAGGTGCCAGCGGTCTGCGACCTGAACGGCGTGCGGCAAGGCTTTTGCGGCAGCACGCGCATACGCCCCGCTGCGGTCCCGAGCGACGACGGTGATCTGCGGTTGGGTGGTAAGCCAACCGCCATTGTTCAACCGCCTTGACTGCGACGCCTCGACGAAGGTATGTTACAACATAACGTGATTCGGGGGCGGGCCGGAATTGCGGATGGTCGCAATGACCGGGGGCCAATGAACCTGACCAATCATGAGCGCGTGAACCGTCGCGTATACACGAATAAATGGTTTGCCGGGTGGCAGCGCGGTGTCGTGTTGCTGGGGATCGTCGGATGGAGCCCCGTCGCCTACGCACAGGACGTGGCGTCGGCGGCGTCCCAAGACCAGCAGGCGACGGACATCATCGTAACGGGAACGGCGGATCGCCAGCTGCTGCTGGACGCCCGAAGCGAGACGGGCAGCCGACTGGGACTGACCGTGCGTGAAACCCCCGCGATCGTGGACATCTTGTCGCAGGAGTTAATGCAGGAGCGCGGGCTGCGCACGACGGTCGAGGCGTTGAACGCCACGCCGGGTGCAACATCGGGTGAACTGGCGAGCAGCCCGGGGCAGATGTCGATGCGCGGCTTCACGGCGGGTGCGGTGTCGCTGCTCTGGGACGGCGTCCGTCAGACCAACTCGGCGCTCATCATTCGTAATCTGGATAGCTGGAGCTTCGACCGGATCGAGGTGCTGAAGGGGCCGGCGGGCGTCCTGTACGGCGAGGGATCCCTGGCGGGCGCGGTCAACCTCGTGCCGAAGAAGCCGCGGTTCGGCGGCGATGCCTACGCCGCGACGGTCGGCTATGGCAGCTTCGATACGTTGCGCGCCGGCGTCGATGCGAACGTCGTCCTGAGCGACAAGGTCGCGGTGCGTGGCGTCGCCAGCGCCAACCGGACGGGCGGTTTCATCGATGATACCGATGCGCGCTTCCTGGCGGCGACGCTGGCGGTGACGCTGAAGCCGGTCAAGCGACTGTCGATCGAATTGGCGGGCGACTATCTGGAGGACCGCTACGGCACGGCCTATTGGGGTACGCCGCTGGTGCCGCGCAGCATCGCGCGTGACCCCAGCGATCTGGTGAGAACGACGGACGGCTTCGTCCTCGATCGCGCGATCCGCAACCGCAATTACAACGTTACCAACGCGGATCAGGGGTCGGAAACGTGGTGGGCCCGGTCGCGCGTCGCGTATGAGTTTTCGGACGCGCTGCGCTTCACCAACGAGCTCAGCTACTATCATGCCGACCGGCGCTTCCGGAACTCGGAAGTCTACACCTTCGCCACGCCCAGCGCTGCTTTCGCGAACGGATCGTTCCGGCGCGGAACAACCCGCATCGATCACCATCATCGCTTCGTGGTGGAACGCGCGGTTCTGGTAAGCGATATCCAAATCGGCGGCCATCGCAATCGCTTCTCAGCCGGCGGCGAATATAGCGATAGCGATCTGGCGGTGCCGCGCCGCTTCGGCTCGACCACCGCGGTCGACATCTTCGATCCGGCGCGCGGCGTGCTGTCGCTGGCCGAGACGGCAGCGAACTTCCCGGACGGCCGCGCCGATTTCGGCTCCAATACCGTCATCAAGTCGATCTTTGCCGAGGAAGCGTTCAATCTGACGCCGCGCCTGCTGCTGGTCGGCGGCATCCGCTACGACGACATTACGCTGGATCGCAGCGTCGACGATCTCAATGCCGGACGTACCACGGCGTTTTCGAAGTCATGGAATCCGGTGTCGTGGCGGGCGGGTGCCGTCTTCGATCTTGCACCCAAGACGCAGTTCTTCGCGCAGTACAGCTATGCCGTGGCGCCTGTGGGTAGCCTGGCCTTGCTGTCGCTGGCCAACTCGTCGTTCGACCTGACGACCGGGCGATCGGTGGAGGGCGGGGTGAAGACGACGCTGTTCGGCGATCGGCTGGACCTGACGGCGGCGGGATACTGGATCGAGCAGGAGGGCATCGTCACGCGCGATCCCGCCAATACCAGCATCGCCGTGCAGGGCGGCAGCCAGTCCTCGCGTGGTTTCGAGCTGTCAGCGTCGGGTGCCGTGACGCGGCAGTTCCGCCTCGATGCCAATCTGGCGATCCTCGACGCGCGGTTCGACGTTCTGCGCGAGGCGGGCGGCGACCGCGCCGGCAATACCCCGCCGGTCGTACCGGAGCGGGTCGCGAGCGTGTTCGGCATCTACCGCTTCGACGCACTGCCGATCTCGGTGAGCGGCGGCGCGCGGTACATGAGCCGTTTCTTCACCGACAATGCCAACAGCGTGCGCGTGCGCGGCAGCACCGTGTTCGATGCGGCAATTGCATGGCGGCTGCCATATGGCGACGTGACCTTGCGTGGACGCAACCTGACCGACCGGCTGTATGCCAATTGGTTCGGCGGCTCGGCGCGGCAACTGACGCTCGGTGCGCCGCGGAGCGTCGACATCAGCTTCACGGCGCGTCTCTGACATGGCGGGCACGGCCGCCCTGCGCCTCGACGGCGTATCGCTCGCGTTCGGCGGGCGCCCGGCGCTGGATGGTCTGTCGCTGACGTTGGCGGCGGGTGAGGTGTATGCGTTGCTGGGGCCAAACGGTGCCGGCAAGACGACGACGATCAACCTGATCCTCGGCTTCCTCGCGCCCGACGCCGGCAGCATCGCGGTAGGCGGCGTGGATGCGGTGGCCGATCCGCTCGCGGTGCGCGCGCGTACCGCCTATCTGCCCGAGACGGTGATGCTCCATCCGACGCTGACCGCGACCGAGAACCTGCGCTATTTCGCGCTGCTCGCCGGGCGCAAGGTCGATGCGGCGCAGGCCGGGTCGCTGCTCGACTCGGCCGGATTGCAGCGCGAGGCGCACGGACGGCGGGCCGGTGGATTCTCCAAGGGGATGCGACAGAAGGTCGGCGTCGCCATCGCGCTGGCGAAGGAGGCGCAGCTGCTGCTGCTCGACGAGCCGACCTCTGGACTCGACGCATCGGCCGCCAATGATCTGTCCGCGACGATCCGCGCCGCCTCGGTGCGCGGGATCGCGGTGGTGATGGCGACGCATGACCTGTTTCGCGTCCATGACGTCGCCTCGCGGCTCGGCATCCTCCGCGCAGGGCGGTTGGTTGACGAACGTGAGACGTCCAGCCTGACCCCGCCGGCACTGGAACGGCTGTATCTGGACGCGCTGGCGGAATGATTCTCGCGCTCGCCCGCTATGAATTGGCGATGCTAAGGCGGGAACGCCGAGCGATGCTGGCGCTCGTTACCCTTGCTGCCCTCGTGTTGCTGGCCTTTGCGGGTGTTGCTGCCGATGCGGCACGGACCGACGCGCAGCAGCAGGCGGCCGCAGCGGCGGAACGTGTCCGCTGGTTGGGGCAGGGGAGCAAGGATCCGCATAGCGCCGCGCATTATGCGGTCTATGCCTTCAAGCCGTCTCCCGCACTCGCGCCGCTCGATCCCGGTGTCGGCGGGTTCGTCGGGCGGGCGGTATGGCTGGAGGCGCATCACCAGAACGACCTGCTGCATCGACCGCAGCAGGATGCCTCGCCACTCCAGCGGGCCGGCATGGCGGATCCCGCCGCCTTGATCCTCGCTTTCGGGCCGCTGGCGATCTTCCTGCTGGCGTTCGCGGCGGTGGCGGACGAGCGCGAGCGTGGCACGTTGCGGCTGGCGCTGGGCGCGGCGACGCGTCCCGGCCGGATCGTCGTCGCCAAGCTGCTGGCGGTCGCGGGTAGTGGGGTGGCGGCACTGGTCGTGCCGGTGACGATCGCGATGGTCGGTGTGGCGGCATTCCATGGCGCGTTGGACGGCGATGCGACGCTGCGGCTGTTGTCATGGGCGATCGTCATGTCGGCCTATGTCGCGATCATCGCCGCGATCGGACTGGCGGTGGCGATGACATGCGGTTCGGCCCGGATCGGGCTGGCCTCGCTGTTCGGTCTGTGGATATTCTTCGCGCTGGCCGTGCCGCGGCTTGCCAGCGGCGTCGCAGATGGCCTGCGCCCGTTGCCATCGACGCAGAGCGTTCGTGAGGCGATCGACGCTGCGGCTCCGGCCTATTGGTCGGCCGAGCAGGGCGCGCGGCATGAGGCCGAACTGCTCGCCCGCTACCGCGTGGCGCGGGTCGAGGATATTCCCAACTATCGCATGGCCGAACTCGATCTGGTGGAGCGGCATAGCCACGCGGTCTTCGATCGTGTCCTGGGCGGTTTCTACGCGCGGGTGGCGGCGCAGGATCGTCTGTTCGGTGTCTTCGGCATCGTATCGCCGACGATCGCGATGCAGCGTCTGTCGCCGGCACTGGCGGGCACCGACTTCGACCAGCATCGTGCCTTCATCGATCAGGCGGAGCGTTACCGGCGCGCGCTGGTCGACCGGATGAACGCGGACGGCATGGCGCATGCCGTCAAGCCGGGGGAGGCGGCGCATACCGCCGACATCGCGTTGTGGTCCAGCATCCCGGCGTTTGCGTTCGCGCCGCCTGCTTTGACCGGCACGGCTGCCAAGCTGGCGGTGCCGCTTGCGGCCCTGCTCGGCTGGGGATTGTTCGCAGCGACGTTGTTGTCGAACGCAACGCGGAGGCTGAAGCCGTGACCGGCGCCCCGTTCGCGCCCCTGTTCGCGTGGGAATGGCGCCGGGTTGCCGCCACGCCGCTGTTCTGGCTGATCCAGGGTGCGCTGGTTGCCAGCATTATCTGGGCAGCGCTCGACACCGCTGCGCTACACCGCGGGCAAGATGCCGCGATCGCCCGCACGCTGGCTGCCGACGCCGCGCATCGGGCCAGTGTGCGGCAGCGGTTCGATGCGTATCGTGCCCCCGTCACGCCTGCTGCTCCCGTCGTGCCCTATTGGCAGGATCCGAGCGATGTGGCCGGGTTCAGCCAGTATTTCGTCGCACCACCCGCCACGAAGCCGCATCTGCCGTTGTCGCCGCTTGCGATCGGCATCAGTGATCTTGCGCCGACGCGCATGGAAGTGAAGCTGGCTACGCCGTTCGGCGTCGATGAACGCTATGATTTCGAGAATCCGCGCGGGCTGGCGCTCGGGCGCTTCGATCTCGCGTTCGTGCTAGCGCTCCTGCTGCCACTGGCGCTGATCCTGCTGCATGGCCTGCTCGTCACGTTCGAGCGCGATCGGGGCATGTTGCGGCTGGTGGCGGCGCAGGCGACCGCGCCGCGCGTGTGGCTGGCGGCGCGTGTGGCGGCGATCACGGCATGGGCGATCCCGATGACGCTCGCCGGGCTTGTCCTGGCGCTGGCCGTCGCAGGTGCCGATCTGGGATCGGCCATCGGGGAACTCGCGGCGGCATTGCTGCTGGTCGTCGCCTATATGGTGTTCTGGACCGGCATCGCGCTGCTTGTCCTCGCGCGGCTGCCTGGCGCGGCTGCCGCTCTGGGCACGCTGGCCGCGATTTGGGCGGTCCTCACGCTCGGCGTGCCGTTGATCGCGGGCATGATGGCCTCGACGGTGGCGCCGACTCCCTCCACCGGCGCGTGGATCGATGCGCAGCGCCGCGTGGCCGACGCGGTTCAGCGCGATCGCGACCGGATCATCGCGCAGGCGGTGGCAGCCCGGCCCGATCTGTCAGCTATGGCCGGTCGAATCGTCACGCTGGATCACGCCACCCGGCTGACCTTTCTGGTGCCTGAGACCGAGCGTCGGCTTGCCGCCCGGCATGGTGCGCGGGCCGCCCACTCGCGGGATCAGGCGGCTTGGGCGACGGTGATCGGTTATGTCGCACCGCCGCTTGGGCTAACGCAGGCGCTGGCGACGCTGGCGGGGACCGATGGTGCCAGGCACCGCGCATTCGAGGCGCAGGTGCGCACGTATCAGCTTGGGCTGCGCCGATTGCTGTATCCGCTCGTACAGCGTGAGGCGGTCGATCCCACGCGGCGTGAGGCGTCGCGCGGAAAGTACAGCCTGTCCGATCCGGAAATCATTCCGGCGTTCGTGATGACGGACGCGCCGTCGCGCCATCGCACAGCTGCAGTTCTGCCGTTCGTCGCGTGGCTATTGGTGGCGGGGCTGATCGTTGGGGGCGTCGGCCTGCGTCGCGCCGATCGGTGGGTGCTGTGAGGCGTCTGATACTCCCTGCCGCGCTGGCCATTGCGGCGCCCGCAGCAGCGCAGCGGGCCGCCGACAATGCGGTGACCGCCGCAGAGGATGCGTTCGGAACGTCGATCGGCAACGAAACGATCGGCTTGTACGGCCCCAGCCAAGTACGCGGCTTCTCGCCGGTCGCGGCGGGCAACGTGCGTATCGAGGGCGTCTATATCGATCGGCAGGGTGCGATCCCGCAGCGGCTGGTGTCCGGCTCGACGATAAGGGTCGGCCTGTCGGCGCAAGGCTACCTCTTTCCCGCACCGACCGGGATCGTTGATTACAAGCTGCGCGGCGTGGGTGACCGGCCGCTGGTCAGCGTCGTCGCCGGCAGCTTCGCTTATGGCGCACCGACCTTCGAAGTAGATGCGCAACTGCCGATTGCGGGACGCACGCTGGGAGTGGCGGCGGGCGCTTCTTGGGCGCACGAGCAATATTACGACGGCTCCAACGCGCACTACATCCGTGCCGCGCTGATCCCGCGCTGGCGGCCGCGCGACGGGATCGAGGTCGTTCCATTCTATTCGATTTCGCTCGGCCGCGACGAGCAGGTCGCCCCGACCGTCATCGCCGCCGGCAACGTGGTTCCGCCGGAGGCACCCCGGCGGCGCTACTTCGGACAGCAATGGGCGAACAAGGACACACGAAGCATCAACACCGGCGTCATCGCCAAGGCGCGGCTTGGCAGCGACTGGTCGATCACGGCGGGTGGTTTCCGTTCGATCTTCGTCAACGAGCGCAACTTTGCTGAATTATTCACGGACACGACGGCAGACGGGACGACGACCGAACGGGTGATCGCCGATCCCGGCCAGCGCTATGCCTCCACCAGCGGGGAAGTGCGCCTAAGCCGCAGCATGATCGATGGGCCGCGGCTGCATGCGCTGCACGCGACCATCAGGGCGCGCTCGCTCGACAGCTTCTATGGCGGGGCCGCCCCGGCGCTCGACCTCGGGCCGCGTGAACTCGGCTTGCCGGTTCCGGTTGCGCCGCCTGTCGATCTCCGCTTCGGCACCCGTACTCACGATCGCGTGCGCCAAACGACGGTCGGCGTCGCCTATGAGGGGCGATGGAAGGGGGTGGGGGAGGTTGGCGTCGGCATCCAGCGGGCCGATTACAGCAAGACGATCGAACAGCCCGGCCTGCCACGTACGGGTACGATCGATCGGCCCTGGCTGCTCAACGCCAGCGCCGCCGCAACGATCACCGACCGTTTCGCCCTGTATGCGAGCTATGCCCGTGGGCTGGAGGAAAGCGGGATCGCCCCGGTCAATGCCGCCAACCGCAACGAAGCCTTGCCCGCCATCCGTACGCGGCAGGTGGACGGCGGAGTTCGCTGGGCGTTGCCGGGCGGCATGAAGCTGGTGGCGGGGGTCTTCGATGTCGCGAAGCCCTATTTCAACACCGACGAACGCAACGTCTTCACCGTGCTCGGCGACGTGCGACACCGTGGTGCCGAGTTCAGTCTGGCCGGCAACCCGACCGAGCGGCTGTCGCTGGTCGCGGGTGCCGTGCTGATGCAGCCGCGGGTTACCGGTGCCGCCGTCGACGACGGCCGGGTGGGCGCGCGCCCGTTGAACCAGCCTACGCGCACGCTGCGAGGCAATGCCGAATATCGCCCAGGCTTCGCACCCGGCTTCTCAGTCGACGTCGCTGTCGCGAACATCGGCAGCCGCTATGCCTCACGCGACAATGAGGTCAGCGTGCCGTCCTATACGCTTGTCGACGTCGGCGCCCGCTACCGCTTCCGCATCGGCAAGGCACCGGCGACGTTGCGCGTGCAGATGCAGAATGCCGGCGACGTGTTCGCCTGGAACATCGTCGGCAGCAACAGCTATGGCCTGATGGACAAGCGTCGGGTCAGCATCTTCCTGCTGGCGGATTTCTGAGACAGCGATGGCACTTCTCCACGAAGCCTGCCGTCCTGGCCGCATCTGCGATCATTATAGCGGCGTCTGCCACGGCACGTTGGGCGAGTTGTTCCAAGGACCGTACGATGACGCCGGGGCGATGCAGATCGCGATCATCTCACTGCCGATCCGCCGTTACAGCTGGGCGCATTTCGAGGCGGGAGTGCCCGGCGATTTGTACGATGAAACCGCCGACCGTCCGCGCTGCCGGCGCGCGATCGAACTCTTTCAGGCTCACCACGGATGCGTCATGCCCGCCGGCAGCTGGAGCTTCGCCAGCGAATTGCCGTGCGGCAAGGGCATGGCCAGCTCCACCGCCGATATCGTCGCGACGATCCGTTGTCTGGATGCTCTGCACGACACAGACAGCCGCGAGTTGGTGCCCGTCATCCTGCGTGCGATCGAGCGATCCGACAGTGTGTTCCTGACGGAGCACGCACTCTACCTCAGCGGCGCGCAGCGACTGGTGCGATCCCTGCCTGACAATCCGGGTTTCCACGTCTGCTATCTGGACGACGGGGGTACCATCGACACGGAAGCCGTCACGGACCGGCTGATTAGTCACTATGAAGCGCATCGCGATGATTATGCGCGCATCCTCGATACGATGCTGGAGGCGTTCCGGCGGCGTGACCTGATCGCAATCGCCGCAGCTGCGACGCAAAGTGCGTCTTTGGCGCAGAAGGTAACGCCCAAACGCGCCTTTACCGCCCTGGACGCGGAGCGCGAGCGGCTCGGGGCCGACGGCATCGTCGTCGCCCATACCGGCAGCCTGATCGGCTATCTTTTCGCCGATCGCCCCGATCCACGGCGGCTGGGCGAACTCGCGGCCTTCTACCGCAGCCTCGGCCATCGATGTTGCTGCGTAAGGACGGGGTTCTGACGATGATGTTCGATCATATAGCCGACGCCATCAAGGCGCCAGCGGTCATCCGGCTTGCCCCGAACCTGTACCTCGCCCGGTTCGAGACGATGAAGGTATATTCGACGCTGGTCGCCGTGAAGACGCTGCTCGATCGCGGTCTTGTACGCCCCGGCGACACGCTGCTCGACAGTTCCAGCGGCATCTACGCCTATGCGTTGGCGCTGGCCTGCCACAAGTTCGGCATGAAGTGCCACATCGTCGGGTCGCAGACGGTCGATCGCACCCTGCTCGTCCAGCTTCAGATCCTCGGGGCGACGGTCGAGCAGGTGCCGGCGCTGGCGACGCTGAAGCTCGACCAGAGCCGGCGGGTCGAACGGGTCGCGGAACTGCTGGCCGCGCATCCCGGCACGCACTGGATGCAGCAGTATCACGATGACATCCATTATCTCGGCTACGAACCGGTGGCCGCGCATGTCGCCACCATGCTCGACGTACGCCGGCTGACGCTGGTGGGGTCGGTCGGGTCGGGCTGTTCTACCGGCGGGTTGATCACGGCATTGCGGCGCCACGACCCGACGGTCGCGATGATCGGCATCCAGCCGTTCGGCAGCGTCACCTTCGGCAGCGAGCATGTCGCCGACCCGGGCATCATCATCGCGGGGATCGGCAGCTCGATCCCCTTCCGCAACGTGCGGCACGAACTCTACGATGCGATCCACTGGGTCTCGTTCGACGCCGGCATGGCTGGCGCCGTGGCCCTGCTGCGTGACCACGGCATCTTCGCCGGACTGTCAAGCGGTTGCACCTATCTGGTCGGGCTGGATGAGGCGCGGCGTCACCCCGACCGTGACATCCTGCTGATCGCGCCCGACACCGGCCATCGCTACATCGACGCGGTATTCGCGCGTCATAGCGAGGCGATACGGCCCGACGCGCTGGCACCCATCATGATCGAGACGCTGGACAAACTGGCGTTGCCTTGGTCGGCGCTCGCCTGGAACCGGCGGCAGTTCGGCGACGTGCGGGGCGCTTCTTTCGAGTTTCCCATGAACGAAGGACAGGAACCATGGCGCATCTGTTGATGCTGGAAAGCTGGGTGGGTGGGACGGGTCGGATCTTTCCGCCAGCTATCACCGCGCGCGGGCATCGCTACACGTTCGTGACCCGTAACCGCGAGCATTATCGCGACCCTCATACGCGCGAGATCCATCCGGTCATCGATCATGCCGATCATGTGCTGACGACCGAGACGAACGACGTGCCGGCGCTCATCGATTTCCTGCGTGCGCAGCACGCCATCCTGCAGTTCGATGGCGTTGTCACCATCTGCGATTATTATATCGACACGGTCGCGCAGGTCGCGCAGGCGCTTGGCCTGCCGCAGGGTTTTTCCTCGAACGTGGCCGCCGAACGCCGCAAGCACTGGGTGCGCGGCGCGATCGATCGCGCCGGACTGCCCAATCCGCGCTTTGGTACGGTGCATTCGTGGGAGGAAGCCGTCTCGATCGCCCGGGGGATTGGCTATCCGCTGATCCTCAAGCCGTCTGACCTCGCGTCCAGCGCGTTCGTTCGGCTGGTGCGCGACGAAGGAGAATTGCGCGCGGCGTTCGACGCGCTGGCCGCCTTTCCGCGCAACTTCCGCGATCAGGCGCGCGAGCCGTTGTGGCTGATCGAGGCGTTCATGGATGGCGAGGAAGTCAGCGTCGAGGCCGTGACCTTCGCGGGCGAAACGACGATCCTCGGCATCACCGACAAGAGCATCACGGGCTTTCCGCACTTCATCGAGGACGGACACATGTTCCCCGCCGGCCTCGACGACGCGACAGGCGCGGCGGTTACCGCGCTCGTCGGCGATGTATTGAAGGCGGTGGGGCACGATCATGGGATCAGCCATACCGAGGTCAAGCTGACGCCCGATGGCCCGCGCATCGTCGAAATCAATCCGCGACCCGGCGGCAATTATATCGTTGAGCTTGTCGAGCGGGTTACTGGCATCGATCTGCTGGCGGTGCAGATCGATCTCGCGCTCGGTCGGCAGCCCGACCTGACCCGCCGGCGTAACGATGTCGGGAGCGCCGCGATCAAATTCCTGGTGCCGCCACGCGCGGGTACGATCGAGGCGATCGATCGGCGCGAGACGCTGGACTCGGATCCCGCGATCGCGCGCCATGCCGTGCCACCGATCGCCGGGATCGAAGTTCCGGCTGCGATCGATAACGGCTGCTACCTGGGTCACGTCGTGGCGGTCGATCCAGCTGGAGGCGATGCGCGCCGGCTGGCAGAAGCGGCCGTCGCTCGCCTTGACCTGCGCTACGCCGATGCGACTGCATCGCAACCGGGAGTTGCCGCATGACGGCCTCGTTCGAGCGGACGACCGTCGATGCACTGATCCAGGCGGTGCTCGGCGGCGCCTTCGGCGCCGACCCGGCCGTCGTGCCGGTCATCGGCGTCTTCTGGGTAGCGCAGAGCACGCGTTTCCCTGGCACCAGTCAGACCTATCGTAATTATTATCTGCTGCTTCGCGCGGGGGCCCATTTCGGAGCGTGTTGCGTCGAGCGGAACCAGTTCGACGCGAGTATCGCCGACGAGTTGGCGGGATCGACGATTGCCGATCTGCTTCATGATGCGCGCCTTCCGGTTCGTATCGCGGCGCTGGACGCGTACCTCGCTGGTCAGCGGCCGCACGACGCCGACGGACGTTCGCAACGTGTCATGTTGCCCTTCGGCGATCCACCTACACGTGCCGTCGCCCGCGACGAGGCGATCGTCCAGCTTCTTCGGATTGCGCCCGGCACGAAGGTGGGGCTTATCGGTGTCGTTAATCCGCTGGTCGCGGCGATCAAGGCGCAAGCTGGCGTCTGTCTGCCGTGCGACTTCAACATGGAGCGGACGCAGGACGGACAGCCGGTCGTTGCCGACATGACCGGGGTGCTCGAAGAGGCGGATATGCTGCTCGTGACCGGCATGACCCTGGGCAACGGGTCGTTCGACCGGATTATCGCGGCGGCACGCCGGCGCGACGTTCCACTGGTCGCCTATGCCCAGACCGGCAGCGCGATCCTTCCACAATTTCTGGGTCATGGGCTGACCGCCCTGTCCAGCGAGCCGTTCCCCTTCTCGCAGTTCAGCGGTGATCCGACGCCCATTTACCTCTACCGGCACGATCATGGCGGCTGATGCTGTGTCGCTGGACGAGCGGGCGAGGCGGCGGGCGCTCAACGCTCTTCTCGTCTACACGTTCTTCATGGTGGCAGGGTTCACCATGGTGATGCCGCTCGTCGCGGTTCACTTCGTCGATCGGATCGGCCTGACCGCAGCGGCGATCGGTGCGGCGCTCGCGGTTCGGCAGATCACGCAGCAGGGACTTGCCGTCTTCGGCGGCGCGCTGGCGGACCGGATCGGCAACCGCCCGATGATCGTAGCGGGCGTGTTGCTGCGCGCCCTTGGCTTTGCGGCGCTCGGTTTAGCCACAAATATGCCGACGTTGTTCGTTGCGATGCTCGTCTCCGCGCTTGGTGGCGCCTTGTTCGAGGCACCGTACCAGGCCGCTATCGCCAGCCTGACCACGGACGCGAACCGAGCACGCTACTACTCTATCAGCAACACGATCAGCGGGATTGCCACGACCGGTGGCCCGTTGCTGGGGGTAGCGCTGTTGAGGTTCGACTTCCGCATCGTCTGCCTTGCGGCAGCAGCGTGTTTCGCCCTCAATGCCGTCGTCGCCTTGCTGCTTCCGCGCCTGCCGGTCCCAGCGGAGGCGCCACGTCTAGCTCAGGGCTTCCAACTGGTGTTGCGCAACCGCCCGTTCGTGCTGCTGACGTTGATAATGATGGGCTACTGGTTTGTTTCGGTCCAGATCAACATCACGTTTCCGCTGCTCGTCGTGCGCCTGACCGGCTCGGAAGACGGTATCGGCGTGATGTTCGCGTTATCAGCCGCAATGACGATCCTGCTTCAATACCCGGCGATGCGCTGGCTCGAACGGCGCTTGGCGACCGAACAAATCCTGATTGTGGGCGTGATCCTGATGGCGGTCGGCATGTCAGTGATCGCGTTCGTCGACAGCTTCCCAGCCTTTCTTGTCGCGGTAGCCGTATTTTCCTTCGGCACGCTCCTGACGCGCCCGACGCAGCAGACCATCACTGCGGGCCTTGCCGATAGAAATGCGTTGGGAACATTTCTCGGCTTCAATTCGCTGGCCATGGCGGTCGGCGGCGGCATCGGTAATTTCCTCGGCGGCTGGATGTTCGATATCGCTGGCCGGATAGCAACTCCGATGCTCCCCTGGCTGGTTTTTGCATCGGTCGCCCTGTTCACCGGTCTTGCGCTACGCGCGCTTCTCCCCCGAGAGATGCCTGCGGCTTCGGTTAGCGGTACCTCGGGCGGCTAAAATTGGCTTGGCGCGCGCCGCTGCCCGCCGTTTGTGAGTTCGGCGCTGCCGTACGGTCGGCTGTGCCTCATCCAGTTGCTCAACGATCTCGTCCATTTTTATCTGCGCATCCTGATCGACATCGCGCTAATTGATGTCGCCTATGGACAGGTCCGCGTGGCGATCCGGGTCGGACTACTGTCGAACATTAGTCTGACCGCTGCTAAGCTGGGCGGGAGGACGGGGTTAGAGGCCAATTCGACGGGTATCGCAGTTGAACCCAGTTCCAGCGCGTCCCACCACGTCTGTGATTATATTGGGGTGCCGCAGGGGGTGGGTGCCAAAGTTCCATGGAGGAAATCGAGCGAGCACAACTACTTACGGTGCCTAAAGCCGAGCCGTCTCTGTCGCTCGAGTTCACCCAGTCAGGCGCTTCGCGATTTGCCGAAGCCATAACGGGTCTCGTTCCAGTCGCGGAGGAGCTCTAAGGTGATGCTCGATATCATCGTATCGCGAGGGCGTGTCGCCGATCGTTCGGCCCAGACGATCGTCGGCGCGAGGCTTGCCGGAGCCGAGGCCAACTACTATGCCGCACAGAAGGAACTCGATATGGCGGCATGTGACGTGCTCCCCATTTTCAGGCCGCTGATAACTTAGCTTCGGTGTCCTCATGCCCGTGGCGTGGGCGGTTGGTAAACTCGGCGGGTGCCATGCCGCCAAGGCTGCTGTGCGGACGCACGGTGTTGTAGTCGGTCCGCCATGCCTCAATGATCCGTCTCGCCGCAGCCAGCGAGCGGAACAGGTGCTCGTTCAGACACTCGTCGCGCAAGCGGCCATTGAACGATTCCACGAAGCCGTTCTGCTGCGGCTTGCCGGGCGCAATGTAATGCCGCTCAACGCCGGTGTCCTAGCACCAGGCGAGCACGGCATGACTGGTCAGCTCGGTGCCATTGTCGCTGACCACCATGCACGGCAGCCCGCGACGCTCGGCGATGGCGGCGAGTTCGCGGACGACACGCCGACCTGATAATGAGGTGTCGACGATGCACGCCAGGCACTCCCGGCTGTAATCGTCGATGACGTTGAGGACGCGGAACCGCCGGCCGCAGGCCAATGCATCCGACACGAAGTCTAGCGACCAGCGCTGGTTGGATTCCTGCGGGATCGCCATCGGCGCCCGCGTGCCCAGCGCCCGTTTCCGGCCGCCACGCTTGCGCACCGTCAGCCGCTCTTCGCGATACAGCCGGTACACCTTCTTCAGGTTCATGCCCTTGCCTTCACGCCTGAGCAGGATTGCCAACCGGCGATAGCCGAACCGGCGACGCTCGTTGGCGAGCTCGCGCATCTGCTCGCGGACAGCATCGTCCTTCCCGCGAAGCGGCTCATATTGCCATGCCGACCGGTTGACCCCGATCAGCCTGCAGGCGCGACGCTCGGAGAAGCCGTGGTCGGTCATCAGCTTCTCCACCGGAGCGTAGCGATCCGCAGGCCGGGTCAGTTTTTTCCCAGCAGATCCTTCAGCGCCGACACGTCCAGCATCGACTCCGTCAGCAGCTTCTTCAGCCGCCGGTTCTCGTCCTCCAGCGTCCGCAACCGTGCCGCCTCCGACACGGTCATCCCGCCGTATTTCGACTTCCAGTTGTAGAACGTCGCATCGCTGATGCCGTGCTTCCGGCACAGCTCGGCGGTCTTTACGCCAGCCTCGTGCTCACGCAGCACGCCTATGATCTGATCCTCGGTAAAACGGCCTCGCCGCATCGCTCGTCTCCATATGACGAGCTAACTTACCTATGGCATGATTTCCGGGGAGCACGTCACCGCCCCCGCCACAGGCGTATGGACACCGAAGCTAGGTTATCAGCGGCCCGAAAACGAGGAGCAGGTCAAGGGGAACCGCGATTACGTCGTCGGCATGGCCGAGTGAAAGACGCCCACGACCAGCAGCACGAGGACGAGGGATACGGCGCTCGACAGCGCGACAAGGATCGCCGCCGATTTGCGGTTCGTGTCGAGGAGGGTCGCGAACAGGGTCACGTTGCTGGCGATCGGGAACAGGGCGACGAGCCCGACGATCACGCGGTCGCGTGGACTCAATACACCGACGAAGGCCGCTTCGAGTGCGAGCGCTGCGCCGAGCAGTATCACGCCGGCGACCTGCCTGACTGCGAGGATGCGCGTCATCAGTCTTGGCCGCCAGTCGTCGCGGCCGGTTTCGGCAAGGTTGAGGCCGATCACCGCCATGCCGAGGACCGACACCAACGTGCCGGCGATCGAGACGATCGGCGCTGCCGCTTCAGGCATCGTGACGCCGCCCCACTTTGCCAGGAGCGAGCCGATGACCACATAGACGAGGGGCACCCGCAACGCCTTGGTGGCGGCCTTGCGCGTACCTTCCTTGGTACGCGCGATAAGGAAATACCCGATCGTGTTGCCGTACAGCGCGCTGCCGATATACGCGCAGATCACCGTCGATACGCCGATTTCGCCGAACAAGGCCTGGCTGACGGGCACCCCGAAGAACGCCACGTTGAAGAACGAAAAGGATGCCGACAGCAGTCTGGGATCGAAGTCGTCGCCGAGCCGCTTGGCCAACCGATATGCAGGGATGCTCATCAGGGCCGAGACCACGAACATCAGCGGTGGTATCACCATCAGCTGTTGCACTTCCGCGCCGAGCACCTTGTCGATGACCAGCAACGGGATGAGGCCGAAAACGAGTGCCTTCGAGCACAGCTTTGCCGCCCAGGGAACGCGGGAGCCGACAGCCCAGGCGAGCAGGATCACCCCGTAAAGCGGCAGGAGTGCCGCCGCGATGTTACTGATCGCGCTCATTGTTGGCGCAGGATATCGTCGACCGCACGACCGGCGCATTCAACGTTGAACCAGACAGCGTTGGTGTCGCGCAACTCGCCGTTCAGCAATTGGCCGAGCGCGTACAACCGAGGTGCGTCGCGCGTGGCGGATATGATCCGACACGTCGCCCGGTGCGCGATGGCCCCGCCGACCGGATGAGGTTGTAGCCATTCCTTCGCGAGTAGGTCCTTGATCAGCGTCTCCTTCATCTCGTCGAGCGCGGTTGCCTGACCGGTGGCGTTGACGACGATCGGCGTGTTGAGCGTATCGCCATTATCGAACCGGACCGTGAAGCCCGCACCGGTCTCGTTGACAGCCGTCTCATCGATCCGCCCGCGGACACTGAGCAGTCCGCGCGTCATCGCATCCGCCAATCGCCGTGCGTTCGTCATCGGCGTGACGAAGCGCGCCGCAGCGAAATGCGGCGCCAGCCACTGCCCAAATCGTTTCTGGTCGGCGGGGCGCAACAGGTTCCATATCGCCGTTGAATCATGCCGCGCGGCGGTGAGAATACGCTGGAACGGTTCGTCTCCGGCTTCCGCTGCGGCAATGTCGTGCAGCAAGGCCGCCTCAGCGTCACCGTCGTAGCGGTCCTCCGCGTGCCAGTCGATCGCGCGTCCGGCAGCAATCTCGGCTTCAAGACGAAAGAGGCGAAACAGGTCGACCACCGAGAAGGCGCTGCCCCGCTCGCGAATCAGCCGATGGACGTTTTCCAGCGTGAGGTGCTTACGGTCATAGCCTGTCTCAGGCGCCGGGATTTCAACGCGCGGCAGCATCCCCTCCTTCGATATCAGGTGGATGTGACCGCGATGCCCATCGTCGAGCAGTGTCATCACCGCGTCGATCGCACTCAGACCGCTGCCGAGAATGACGACGGATTGATCCCGCTCGATCCCCTCGGTCATGCGGTGGGAGGGATACGGAGAGTCGAAGTAGCCGGGCGTACTGTTCAAATTGCCGAACCGATCCGGATCGGGCGTGCCAATCGTTAACAGGACGACGTCCGTCGCGATCGTCGTCCCGTTCGCGAGCCGAACCGTCGCCGCGGCATGATCGCCCTCGATGGCGATAGCTTCTTCGCGGTGGACCTGGACATCGATCCCGGCGGAACGCGCCTGATCGAGCGCACGGTCGAGAACCTCTTGCATGTAGACGCGGTATTCGCGGCGCTGCGGGTATTCGACGCCATCGGGATCGAGCGGGGAGCCGGATGCCGCGCGCCGCGCCTCAAGCCAGGTTCGGAAATGACCGGGCTCGCGGTTGTAGAGTCCCATGAGCCGGGATTCCGTGTTCAGAAGATGGCCGGGCTGCGCCGTGCCGAACGCCAATCCGCGCGCAAGTTCATCGTCACGCTCGACCAGATGGACCTTCCACCCGTCGCCTGGGTCATAGCATGACCGTGTGACAGCTTCGGCGAACGCAGCGACGCCACAGGCGCCCATGCCGACAATAGTGAGTGTTTTCGGCATCATATCCCGTTCTGTGGAGAACAGCCACAACGCTCAGGCGCTCGTCGGTGCCACGGAAAAAGTGAAATAATTCTCATGCACCGCCAATGGTCATCGTTCGAGGACGCTCGCTAGCCAAGTTAGTAGCTTTCGGTCGTCTCCGAGGTTTGTAACCGCCGCCTTATGGCCAACGATACCGAGGTCGCTTAGCGCACAGGCGAGGCCGTACAGTCGAATATTTCCAGCGTATTTAGGGTCGGGTGTGAATGGCCCGCTCCACAATACTGATTAAGCATTCAATGCTGCAATGAATGAGGCTCAATGATACCTTGGTGTGACTGAACGTTGTGTCGATGCGTCATATGGCAAACAGGAGATAGCTATGAAGATCACACGTAACGCATCGACGCCGTCGATGCCGGGGCAAGTTCCCGCCAATTTTTCCGGCACTGTTCGCATCGACAACATGGCGCAGCCCAATTCGCCGGGCCGGGCGTCCACCGCGGTCGTGACGTTCGCTCCTGGCGCGCGCACGGTGTGGCACATGCACCCGGCCGGTCAGACGATCGTCATCACCGCGGGCAAGGGGTGGGTTCAGCGCGAAGGCGGGCCGCGCGAGGATGTCGGCCCGGGCGACACAGTGTATTTCGACGCCGGCGAACGGCATTGGCATGGCGCCACGGCAACGACCGGGATGAGCCATATCGCGATCACGGAAAGCGTTGACGGCAAGAATGTCGACTGGCTCGAACCCGTGACGGAGGATCAATATGCGCACTGATTGGCTGAGGGTGCTGGGGGCACTGCCGATCGCGGCGACACTGCTGGCTGGGGCATCGGTCGGACAGGCGCAAACCGTCGTACGGCGCGATTCCGTCGGGGCCAAACCGGGACCCGCCAAGACCTTCACGGGTCGCGTCACCGTGCGAATGCTGACGAGGCCCACGCTCCCCGGACAAGCCGGAACCGCACTGGTCGCTTTCTCGCCCGGCGCGCGGAGCAACTGGCATACGCATCCGGCGGGTCAGACACTTTACGTCACCCAAGGATGTGGTTGGACTCAGGAAGTAGGCGGGCGCGTCGCGCGCATCTGCCAGGGAGACATTGTGTACGTGAAACCGGGCGTGCGCCACTGGCACGGGGCAACCGCGACGTCGGGCATGAGCCATCTCGCGATCAGCGAAACGCTTGCGGGCAAGAACGTCACCTGGCTCGAGCCAGTAACGGACGCGCAGTTCAAGGGGCCGCAACGCTGAGCGCGTTCGACCATCGGCAGACCGGCCAGTCGATGTTGCCCAACAGGGCGGATCTCGCCGATTTCGCGTATGTGCTGGCGATCGCCCGACACCGGAATTTCCGTCTGGCCGGGCTGGAGATGGGAGTGAGCGCGTCCGCGCTCAGCCATTCGCTTAAGGCGCTCGAGGGGCGTCTGGGCGTACGCCTGTTCAACCGTACGAACCGATCTGTCACGCTGACCACAGCTGGCGAAGAACTGCTCGCGGCAATCAATGCACCGTTCGAGGCGATCGGGCAGGCTGTCGAGAACCTTGGCCGGTTCCGGGACAAGCCGGTGGGACACATCCGCCTCAACATCGTGGCAGACGCGGCCACGCTGCTGCTCGGGCCCGTAATGCCCGTGTTTCTCGATCGCTATCCCGATGTCGCGGTCGATATCGTCGCCAGCAACCGTCTGGTCGATGTCGTCGGCGAGGGGTTCGATGCCGGGATCCGTTATGGCGGCACGGTGCCCGAGGACATGATCGTGCAGCGGCTGTCGCCGGACCTGCGCTGGGTCGTCGCCGCGTCCCCCGTCTATCTCGACCGGTTCGGCGTCCCGACCCGGCCGGAGGACCTGCGCGATCATCGCTGCCTCGGCGTGCGGCTGGGGGACGATCGTATCTATCAGTGGGAGTTCGAAGGCCCCGAGGGAGAGTTCGCGATCGCGTTGCCCAGCCGCGTCACGGTGAACGAAACGCCGACGATGCAGGCGATGGCGATCAACGGCGCGGGCATGATGTACGGGATCGAACCCGCCTTCGCCCCCCACATCGCACAGGGCAGCCTGCGGCTCGTGCTGGAGGACTGGTCGACGACCGGCCCCGGATTCCATCTCTATTATTCCAGCCGCCGGCAAGTGCCGGTCCCGCTCCGGCTGCTCCTCGACCTGATCCGGGAGCTACGGCCCCTCGGGTGACGATCCCGTCGATCGATGAACCAGCTTCATCGGCGCATGTACGCAACAGCCGGTAATCAGCGGCGTGCGTGAGCACCATCTGAATAGCGAAGGCGTACTTCGCCGCTTCGGAACAAGGACTGAAAATGACCGTAGAGGTTTTCGGCATTATCGCCAGTGAACACTCGCTCCACGCGAAGGACGTGACGTACCGCGTCGTCAACGATCACGCGACAGCTGGAGGACTGAAGCCATGAACCCGGTTTATGACTTCAAAGGCCAGGTAGCTTTCGTGACGGGTAGCGCCTCGGGGATGGGCCTCGCGACCAGCAGAGCGTTTGCCGAAGCCGGCGCCGCGGTTGCGTTGATCGACGCGAACGACGCCGCGCTTACCGCCGCTGCACAGGCGCTGAAGGACGAGGGGCATGACGTCCTGCCGATCCTCTGCGATGTTTCCGACGAAGCACAGGTTCGCGATGCGGTCGCCCGCACGGTCGAACGTTTCGGCCGGCTGGACATGGCGTTCAACAACGCCGGTATCCAGAGCGACGCCAAGGAACTCGCGCAGGTCGCCATGACGGATTATGACCACATGCTCGGCATCAACCTTCGTGGTGTGTTCGCCTGCATGAAGTACCAGCTCGCCCAGATGCAGCAGCAGGGCAGCGGGGCCATCGTGAACTGCTCGTCGCTTGGTGGCTTTGTCGGCGTGCCGGGGCGCGCCGCCTACCATGCCGCCAAGCACGGCATTCATGGAATGAGCAAGAGCGCCGCGCTCGAATATGCGCCGCTGGGCATTCGCATCAACGTCGTCGCGCCCGGCATCATGGATACGCCGATGGTGGCGGAGATGAAGCAGGCCGAGGCGGGCGTCATCGAAGAAATGATGCGCGACGTGCCGATCAAGCGCCTCGGGCGGGCGGAAGAAGTCTCGGCGGCGGTCCTGTGGCTCTGCAGCCCCGCCGCCAGTTTCGTCGTGGGTCACGCGCTCGCGGTCGATGGCGGCTATGTCGCCCGCTGATCCCCAATAATCATCACACGGAGAAGACCACATGGCAAACGAACCGACCAACGCACGCGATACCTTCGGCGATATCGCACCCAAGCTTGCGGAGATTACCGACAAGGTTCTGTTCGGCGACGTCTGGGCGGACGACACGCTGTCGCCGCGCGACCGCAGCCTCGTCACGATCGTCAATCTGGTTGCGCTGTATCGGCACAACGAGCTCGGCTTCCACCTAAAGAAGGGGATCGAGAACGGCCTGACGCACGACGAGATCATCGCCGCGATCACGCATACTGCCTTCTATGCAGGCTGGCCGACCGCGATGACCGCGATCCAGGCGGCGCGCGACGTCTTCAAGGACAACTGAGCCATGCCGCATGTCCTGGTAAGCGTGGTGGCGGGGTATTCCCTCGCCGCCCGGCAGGCGCTTGCGGCGCGGATCGTCGCTGCCGGTACCGACACGCTCGATAGCGAGGTGGACGCGTTATCGGTGGCGATTCGCGACGTTCCGGCGAGCGACTGGATGACCGCCGTCTACGCGCCGGAGATCGCGCCCCATGAAGACCTGCTGCTCAAGCGGCTTGGCTACGGCCCGCTCACCCCTCAATCGTAGAAGGATAAACGCATGCGGATCGTCGTACTGGCTCTGATCGCCACCGTGATACCGGCCTCCGCGACTGCGCAGACAGCGCATGCGGTACAGTCGAAGGCGCCTGAAACGATGCGACGGGTCGCGCCGGCTCTGGCTGACTATACCGACCGGCTGTTGTTCGGCGACGTCTGGAAACGGCCGGCGTTGTCGCCGCGCGATCGCAGTCTCGTGACGATCAGCGCGCTCAAAGCGACCGGCAAGATCGAACAGCTGGCGAGCTACTTGGGGATGGGGCTCGACAACGGACTGACGCCGGTCGAGATCGGCGGGCTGATTACTCATCTGGCCTTTTACACGGGCTGGCCGAACGCGGTGTCGGCGTGCGAGGTCGCGGATCGGGTGTTCGCCAAACGCAGCATCGCGGCAACCGCGCTTCAGCCGGCGCGCACCGCGTTGCTGCCGGTCCCGGATAGCGATGCGGCGCGGGCGGCAACCGTGACTGATACCGTGACGCCGATATCGCCATCGCTTGCACAGCTGACCAACCAGCCGCTGTTTTAGGACCTTTGGCGGCGGACCGACCTGCGTGCGCGAGACCGGAGCTTTGTGACGATCGTGGCGCTCACCGCGAACGGCGATGCCGACCAGCTCGGTTTCCATCTCACCCACGGCATCGACAATGGTCTGACCCGCGCCCAGCTCGGCGAAGCGATGGCGCATCTGGCATTCTATGCCGGCTGGCCGAAGGCGTTCTCGGGCGTCGCCGCGCTACGCAAGCTGGACGCGCCCGGCACCTAAATCGCACCAGGCCCGCATACCGGATGGACCATCCCGCCGCTTCGGGACTCGGGATGGTCCATCCGTGTCAGCTCGCCGTAAATCCGCCATCCACCGGCAGCGCGACGCCGTGAACGAAGCTGGCACCGGGGCTTGCCAGCCAGAGCACCGCGGCGGCGACCTCCTCGGCACGGCCGAGACGACCGATCACCTGGAGTCGGAAAATCTCGTCCATTGCGTCCGGCTGGGTGGTTTTCATGTCCGCGACCATCGGCGTATCGATCGCACTGGGGCAGACGCAGTTGATCCGCACGTCACGGGCAGCATAGCGCAAGGCGGCGCTCTTGGTCAGGCCGACGACGCCGAACTTGGTAGCGTTGTAGGCCGCCAGATCGGCCTGTGCGACGAGACCGCCGGCGGACGCGTTGTTGACGATCGCACCATGTCCCTGCGTCCGCATCTGTCGCAGCTCGTGCTTCATGCACGCCCAGGTGCCGCGCAGATTGATCGCCGCGACCCGGTCGAAATCGTCCGCCGACTGATCGGCGAGGTCGACCGCGGGCGCCTGGATGCCGGCGTTGTTGAAGGCCATGTCGAGCCGGCCATAGGTTTCGACTGTACGAGCGATTGCCGCCGCGACCTGATGCTCGTCCGTCACGTCGCAGGCAAAGCCGATTGCACGACCGCCCGCCGCGACGATGCCGTCGGCTGCGGCTTCCGCGGTATCGGCGCGGACGTCAGTCAATACGACCGCCGCGCCGGCCGCCGCGAACGCCTCGGCGGTGGCGCGGCCCAGGCCCTGGCCCGCGCCGGTGACGAACGCGACCTGTCCGGTGAAAACATAGCGGGGGTTCATGCTGTCTCTCCTGATGTCCAGGCACGAGATGGGCGGCGTCACCGTCCGCGATTAGACCGGCGTGGCTTGATGCGGCAGTGACGCTGCCTCAATGCCGCCACCTGAACCGCGTCGCCGCCGGGTCGTCCGCAACGTGACGATGAAACTCGCCGTACCCAGCACGGCGATCACGACACCCATCGGTCGGGGCGTGCCATCGGCGAACCAGCCCACCAGTGCCGAGCCGAAGATGCCGCTGCCGAACTGGATCGCGCCGACGAACGCCGATATCGCCCCCGAGCGGTCCGGATTGACGGCCAGCGCGCCCGCCATCGCGTCGGCGACGAACAGGCCGTTTGCGGACAGGAAGAAGAACAGCGGCAGGACGAGTCCCCACAAACCGCCGACGCCGGTCGTCGCCGCAGCACCCGCCCAGAGTCCCGAGACGCCGACCAGCGTCGCACCCCAGCGCAACATGTAGTCGCTGCCCATCCGGACGACGAAGCGCGTATTGAGGAGGTTGAGCAGCATCTGGCCGATGATGCCGAGGCCGAACAGGAAGCCATAAGCCTGCGGTGCCACGTGGTAATAGCTGATATAGGCGGTCGGCGTGCCGGCAAGATACGCGTAGAGGCCGCCATAATAGCATCCGCTGGCGATCGCATAGCCCATGATCATGCGACTTTTCGCCATCAGCCAGTAATTGCCGAGCACCGCGCCCAGACCGATCGTCGAGCGTCGCTCGCGCGGCAGGCTTTCCGGCAGGCGCAGTACCGCCGCAAAGATCGCGATCCCCAGTACCACCAGCAGCCAGAAGATCAGCCGCCACGATCCGATCAGCAGCACCTGGCCGCCGATCAGCGGGCCGAGCAACGGGGCAATGCCCATGACCAGCATCAGGGTGGACAGCAATTGTGCGGCCCGGTCGCGCCCATACAGGTCGCGCGCCATCGCGCGGGCGAGAACGGGACCGGCACAGGCGCCGGCCGCTTGCACGATCCGCCACACGATCAACTGCGCCACGCTCCCCGCGAGCGCGCAGCCTGCCGAGCCGATCATGAACAGGACGAGCCCGAACAGGATGGGGGCGCGGCGACCGAAGCGATCGCCGATCGGTCCCCAGAAGAGCTGGCCGAGACTGAAGCCAATCAAAAAGCTCGACAGCGTCAGTTCCACGCTACCCTGGCTGCCGCCGAGCGACTGGCCCAGCGTAGGCATGGCAGGCAGATACAGATCCGTGGAGATCGACGCGAACGCCATCAGCGCGCTGAGAATGGCGACAGTTTTTGCAAACGAGGGCAGCGTTGCGCGGTCTAATGCCGCCCGATCGGGCGTTGCTGTTTTGAGGGACGGTGATTGTAAAGCCATCATCCTATCTAAGGGCAGGCACGCCTCATGCGACGGCTGCCATGTTCATTGCCGCGTGAAACATCTCTCACCGTCGGGGCTGCCGCTAGAGCCCCAACGGACGCATCTCGCGGATGAGCTCGATCAACAGCCTGAGACCCGTCGGCACCTGGCGACGGCTCGAATAATAGACGTGGTAGCCGGGGCCCATCGTCGCCCAGTCCTCAAGCACCAGCCGCAGCTCGCCCCGCGCGAGATGGGGGGCGAACGATGCTTCCATCCCGTACATAAGGCCGGTCCCTACAAGTGCCATGGCAAGCATGGCCCGCCCGCCATTGACGAGGATCTTGCTCGGCACGGGGACGGAGAACTCGCCCTCGGGACCTTCGAACTCCCACCGATAGATATGCGCGTTGCCGAGACGAACCCCGAGGCAATGATGGTGTTTTAGATCGGACGGATGCTGCGGAACGCCAAACTTCTCGAGATACGCGGGGGACGCGACGACCACCCAGCGAAGCTCGCCCGACAGCCGCTGTGCCACCATGTCCTCAGGTACCGTTCCGCCGTACCGGATCCCGGCGTCGAAGCCGTCGTCGATGACGTCGGTCATCTGGTCGCTGGCGGCAATATCGATCTCGATATCGGGATACCGCTCGATGAAGACTGGCATGATCGGCGCCAGCAACAACGGTGCGGCCTCCGCGGCAACGTTGAGGCGGACCCGCCCGGTCGGCGCATCGCGATAGCGATTGAGGCCCTCGACCGCCTGATCGATCGCGCCGAACGGTTCCGCCACCTTGTCGCGCAGTTCCTCGCCGGCTGCGGTCAGCGTGACGCTGCGGTTGGTACGATGCAGGAGTCGGACGCCGAGCCGGGCCTCGAGTCCCTTCAGCGCGTGGCTGAGTGCGGACGCGCTGACCCCCAGTTCGAGCCCGGCAAGCCTGAAGCTTCGATGCCGGGAGATTGCGAGGAAATAGGTGAGGTCGGCAAGATCGGATCGACTGGTCGGCATGGGGTATCCTGCGCTCTGTAGCGTCACCTCGCAAGCGAAGTGGGAAGATCAGCGCGGCGGGAGCGCAAAGGCGACGATCTTGTTCGCAAGCTTCGTCTTGAGCGACTGGTTGCCGCCGGCGGCGATCACCACGAACTGACGACCGCTTTTCGGGCTCGTGTACGTCATCGGCGACGCATTGGCCCCGCCGGGCAGGCGGGCCTGCCACAGCTCGCGACCGGTCCGCACATCGAGTGCGCGCAGCGTGTTCTCGGCGGCCGCGCCGACGAAGACCAGCCCGCCACGGGTCGTGACCGATCCGCCGGTGAGCGGCGTTCCGATCGTGATCGGTAGCATCGAGGGGATGCCGAGCGGTCCGGTATCGCGCGCCGAGCCGAGCGGCTTCGACCAGATCAGCTTGCCGCTCGTCAGGTTCACCGCGCCGATGAACCCCCAGGGCGGCGTCGTGCACGGTATGCCGAGCGGCGAAAGGAACGGCGTACCATAGGCCCCATAGGGCGTGTTCAGCATCGGCCGCTGCGCATCGCCGCCGGGGGTCTTGCCGTCGTTGAGCTTGAACTTGCGGCGTTCGGCTTCGGCGCGGGTCACGACCTCGACCCGATCGGCGGTCCGCATCCATGTCACCACCATGATCCCGTGATCGACGTCGATCGAAACGCCGCCCCAGTTGATGCCGCCCGACGATCCCGGATCGAACAGCGTCGGCCTGTCGAGCGCGGACGGCGTCATGTGACCGGCATAGCGCGAGCGGCGGAACTGGATCCGGCAGAGCATCTGGTCGATCGGCGTCGTGCCCCACATGTCCTTTTCGCGAAACGCACCGCCGCGGAAGGCGGGAAGGCCGGGCGAGAAGGGTTGCGTCGCGGACAGCCGGTCGCCCGGTGTGACGCTGTCCTGTGGCATCGGGCGTTCCACGACCGGCAGGATCGGCCGCCCGGTTCGACGGTCGAGCACGAACACCTCGCCCCGCTTGGTCGGCTGGATAAGCGCCGGCCTTGCGCCGCCTGCGATCGGCAGGTTCACCAGCGTTGGCTGCGCGGGAACATCATAGTCCCAGATGTCGTGATGCGTCGTTTGGAAACGCCAGCGCAGTCGCCCGGTTTCCGCGTCCAGCGCCACGACGGCATCGCCCAGTGTATCGTCGAACGGCCGACGCTGACCACCGTAATTGTCGGGCGTCGATCCGCCCATCGGCAGGTAGACAAGACCGAGCGTCTCGTCCGCGCTGATCGGTGCCCAGCTGTTGGGCGACGACGGCGTGTAGGTCTGGCCAGCGGGCGGAGCGCCGATGCGGTTCGGATGCCCGGGATCGAACGCCCAGGCCAATTGGCCGGTGACCGCGTCGTACGCACGGATCACGCCCGATGGTCCGTGCCAGAACTGGTTGTCTGGAATGCCACCGCCGACGACGACCTTGCCGCGAATGATCTGCGGCGCGGAACTGACGTAATACTGCCCTTTGGGATAACGGCTGATGTTGGCGTTGAGGTCGATCGCCCCGGCTGTGCCAAACCCTGGGCAGGTGCCGCCGGTGCGCGCATCCAGCGCGACGAGCGTCGGCACTTGGCTCGCGCCATAGATCCGCTCGGCGCACAGCCCGGTCGCGCCAGGCACGCGGTAATAGGATACGCCGCGGCACGGCTTGCCGGCTGACGGGATGCCGGGCGCCATGTCGTGGACCCAGCGCGCGCGGCCATCCTCCGCGTCGTAGGCGAGGATACGGTTATTGCCGCTGCACGCGTACAGCGTGTCGCCGATCATGATGGGTACGGTTTCCAGGCCGTTCTTAGGGCCCGGACCGACCGGCCCCGCATCGACGGTCCAGGCGACCTTCAGATCGCGCACGTTGGCCGCGTTGATCTGGGCCAGCGGGCTGAAGCGGGTACCGCCCTGGTCATTGCCGAACGCGGTCCATTCGCCGCGACCGATGCTCGCGAGCGGGCTGGCGAGCAGTCCGGGCGGGGAAGGCTGGAGGCCACGGCGCAGCCATCCCGGCTGGGGATCATCCGGTCCCATCGCATGCAGCGCGAGACCCGCGACGGTCGCGAGCGCAAAACCTGCCCCGGCGATAGACAGGGTGCGACGCGCGCTGCGGTGACCTTCCGGCAATCCGCGAACGGGCGGCAGGAACAGAAGCAGTCCAAGAGCCAGCGGCGCAAGCAATCGGGGCACGAGCTGCCAGCCATCGATGCCGACTTCCCAAAGGCTCCAGGCTAACGTCCCGGCGATGAGCACGCCGTAGACGATCCGCGCGTGACGGTCGCGTCGGAATGCCAGCCACCCGGTTGCCAGCAACGCCAGTCCGGCGATCGGGTAATAGAACGAGCCATGATCGGCGGCGAGGATGATGCCGCCGATGAGCAGGGCCAGCCCGACGATGCCAAAGGCCGCCGTCACCCCGTATCGTATATATCGGGCGATCAGGCCCTGGTTGCGCTCCGTCGTCGCCATCGTGCTGAAACTCCCCCCGTCTATCGCAGACGCAAGGCCTCAACGTCTTGATTTACACTGATATGCATTACCTGTGTGCAACGAAAGCGTGAGGAACGTTCATCACTCGGATGGGCGGCGTACCGCGGGCGCGGCGTTGTACCGTCGAATCGTGACCTTCACGGCACCGGGCTTGGCAAGGTCGGCATAAGGATCGTCGATCCGACCGAGGATCACGAGTCCCGGCGAGTGCGGACCGTCCTTGTAATACAGCACGATGTTACCCCAAGGCGCATAAAACCCGATCTCCCCGGCACGAGGGGTCACTGCGGCGGGGGCGCCGTCACGGGTCAGCGGGCGGGGCAGGGTAGCGACCTTTTCCGTTGCCGCGTAATCGGTCAGCGTCAGGTCGAGCGGAAGTTGCGCGAGGAAATCGCGGGCCGAGGGGGTGTCCGAAATCTGCGCGGTCCATTTATGGGGCCCGGCATCGATCTCGATCGTCGTCATTTTTCGTACCTCGCTCGCGCTGGTTTTGCTGGAGTTCACCGTGTTGGTCGCCGTCGCGTTCGCGGCGGGTTGGCCACATGCCGCCAGCAGCGCCAGCAGACAAATAAGAGGCCGTCCGGCCGCAATAGTGGGCATCGTCATCCTCCCGTCACGCTCATGTGGCGCGTTGTGGCCGGAGCAGCGCCTGCGCCGATCCGGAAGTCGTGGCGGCGCGGCTTGGTGGCCAGCGCATCGGCGATAGCCGCATCGAGCGCGGGGATGTCCCCGTCGCGCAGCGCCGCCTTGAGATCGTGCGAATCGTCCTGGCCTAGACACGTGTACAGCTTGCCCTCGGTCGTCAGCCGCACCCGGTTGCAGCCGTCGCAGAAATTTGCCGTCAACGGCGAGATGAAGCCGATCCGTGTCGTGCTGTCGTCGACCCGCCAGTAGCGCGCGGGACCGCCGGTGCTGACCAAATCGCGTTCAAGCCGGAAGTGCGCGTTCAACTGCGCTTGCACGCCGGTCAGCGGCAGGAACCGGTCGGTACGATCCTCGCCGACGTCGCCCAGCGGCATGGTCTCGATCAGCGTCAGGTCATGGCCCTCCGCGATGCACCAGGCGAGCATTGGCGCGATCTCGTCTTCGTTGAAGTCCTTCAACGCGACCATGTTGATCTTGACCGCCAGACCTGCAGCGCGAGCCGCGGCGATACCCGCCATCACGCGGCGGAGATCGCCGGTGCGCGTGATGAAGCGGAAGCGATCGGGATCGCGGGTATCGAGGCTGATGTTGATGCGACGTATGCCGGCTATTGCCAGGCCGGCTGCATGCGTGTCGAGCCGCGTTGCGTTGGTTGTCATCGTCAGTTCGTCGAGCGCACCGCCCACATGACGACCGAGACGGTGAACCAGATCGATCACATCGCGGCGAACGAGCGGCTCACCGCCCGAAAGCCGGACCTTCCGCACGCCACGTGCAATGAAGCGCTCCGTGATGATGGCGAGCTCGTCCAGCGTCGCGAGCTTCGATCGCGGCAAGAATGTCATATGTTCCGCCATGCAATAGCGGCAGCGCAGGTCGCAGCGATCGGTGACCGAGACGCGCAGATACCGTATCGTTCGGCCATGACCGTCGACCAGCGGCGCGTTGGCCAGCGTGTTCGTGGTGGCCATAATCAGTCGGTCGCCGGTTGTGTCGCATGATGCGTCATGATCGTGTCCTCGCCCGGCATCTGTGCCGACAATCGAAATAATCACCGTTTCGAACGTGGACAACGCGGCTGCGCGTTGATGACGTGATGAGCGGCGTTCAGCTTGTATCCGGCTCATCCGGGCGTTGAGCAACCGCCATGCCGCGATCGCCCGGCTGGCTCGTATATGGTCCGATCCCATGATTTGGCACGTCGATCACTCGGCGGTCGCAACGAAGGTATTTCCTTGCAGAGCGAACCCCATGCGCAAGCCGAGAGCGATACGCTCCCCGTCGGCGCGCTCGTTCTGCTGGCCCTGACCGGGTTCACCGCGATCGTGACCGAGACGCTACCGGCTGGCCTTCTGCCCCAGGTCGCCGATGATCTGTCCATTTCGCGTGCACTCGCGGGACAAATGGTAACGGTATACGCCGTGGGGTCGGTGGTGGCAGCCATCCCGCTCGTCAGTTTCACGCAAAGCTATGCGCGCAAACCGCTGTTACTCGCGGCGATCGTCGGCCTGCTCGTGTTCGATGTCGTGACGGCCTTGTCGCACAGCTATGCGATGACTCTCGTCGCGCGGTTCGCGGCAGGCGTTGCGGCCGGGCTCGGCTGGGGCATCCTTGGGGGCTATGCCCGCCGGCTCGTCATCGATCGGTTGAAGGGGCGGGCGCTCGCGCTGGCGATGATCGGCACGCCGCTGGCGCTGTCGGTCGGCGTGCCGCTGGGCACGTTCGCGGGCGGTGTGATCGGCTGGCGAACCGCCTTCCTCGTGCTGGCCGCGCAGGCGCTGTGCCTCGCCGGCGCAGTCGCGTGGAAAATGCCTGACAGCGCCGGGCAACCGCGTGAGCGCAAGCTTTCCAACCTCACCGTGCTGCGGATGCCGGGCGTCGCGATGATCCTTGCCACCGCATTTGCATGGGTGACCGCGCACTACATCCTCTACACCTATGTCGCGCCCTATGCGGAATGGGCGGGCGACGGTGACCGGGTCAGCCTGCTGCTGCTGGTGTTCGGCTGCGCGGCACTGGCGGGGATCTGGATCGCCGGCGCCGCGGTGGACGGCCATTTGCGCCTACACGTCTTGGCCAGCCTCGCGGTGTTCGCTGGCGCGACGGCGGTGCTCGGCTTCCTCCCGCACACCGAGGGCGTGATCCTGGTCGGTGTCATCTTCTGGGGGCTGACATTCGGTGGCGCTGCGACCTCGGTACAGACGGCTGCTTCCGATGCGGCGGGCGAGGGCGTCGATATCGTCGGGGCGATGCTGACCACGGTCTGGAACGTGAGCATCGCGTGCGGCGGCGCGATCGGTGCGCTGATCTATCGCAGCGTGGGCATTCAGGCGTTCTTCCCGACGATGCTGGTCCTGCTGAGCGCCGGCTTCGTAGTCGCCTACGCCTCGTCGGCCAGCGGGTTCCGGCCGGGTGCTCGCACCGCGCGCTGAGAAGGCTCAGCGCTCGATCGTGCGGGCACGGAAGACGGTTGCGTTGCCGCCCTGTTCGCCGTCGCTCGTTACGATCGCCATGTCGCGCGTGCCGGGGCGGATCGCCATGCTCGTCAGGTTCAGGTTCCGCCCGGCATCGCGATCCGGCAGCAGGATCTGCCCGATCGGAATCCCCGAGGGCGAGAAGACCAGGATGCGACCCTGACCGTACATCGCCACGTAAAGCTGGCCCATGCCATCGATACGCATCGAATCCGGCGCCGGGCCGGTGAAATGATAGGCTGTCGTCGCGCCAAAGGGGGCCGGCGTCGTAGCGTCCTTAAGGGTGATCCGGTACAGGCGACCCAGCGCAAACTCGCCGACCCACAACTGCTTGCCGTCCGGGCTGAGCGCGATGCCGTTTGCGATGGCCAGATTGCGTATCACCGGCTTGGGTGGCGCACCGTCCGGGCCGACATACCAGACGCCGCCGGTGGCCTTGCCGATCGATCCGCGCGCGTCGCTAAAATAGAAGCCGCCCTTCGCATCGAAGGTAACGTCGTTCGGCGCGAACCCGGCTCTTTCCGGCACGATCGTGCGTCGTTGCGTACCATCGAGCAACACAGAGATCACGGCGCCCCCACCCGTCGTATTGGCGGCGGCGATGTAGAGCCGGCTATCAGGGCCAAGTGCCATCCCACCGGGCTTGAGCCTCTCCAACCGGAATGCCTCCGCGATACGACCGCGAACGTCCAGCCGCATAACGCGCCTTCCTTGGACATCGGAAAACAGAAGGTCGCCGCCGGGCAGGAAGACCGGCCCTTCCAGGTCTTTCCTTACGCCTTGAACCGGCACCGGGCGATCCGCCACGATCGCGAGAAGAACGCGCTCGCTGGGCGGGATCGGCACCACGCTGCCGGGCGGCGCGCCCGTCACCGCAGCCGCCACAGCCAAAACGCCGTGGCAGAGCACAGGCGTCATGCGATCTCTGGCAGTCCGGCGAGATGCTTCTCGAGCGTCACCGGATAGTCTCGCACTCGCACGCCGGTCGCGTTGTACACCGCGTTAGCGATCGCTGGCGCTACGCCTGTAAGGCCCAGTTCGCCGACGCCCTTTGCCTTCAGCGGCGACATGGTCGCGTCGACCTCGTTGATGAAGTGCGCTTCGAGATGCGGCACATCGGCGTGAACCGGCACTTCGTAACCCGCGAGATCGTGATTGACGAAGAACCCGAAGCGGGTGTCGACCGCCATCTCTTCCATCAGCGCGGCACCGATACCCATCGTCATGCCGCCGATCACCTGGCTGCGCGCGGTAGTAGGATTGAGGATTCGCCCGGCTGCGCAAACCGCGAGCATGCGGCGGACACGGACCGCGCCGGTATAGGCGTCGACAGCGACCTCGGCGAAGTGAGCGCCGACGGTCTGCTGAGCATATTGCTTGCTCAGATCACCATATTCCATCGCGTCCTCGGCAACGATCTCGCCGTCCTTCGCTGCATCGGCGAGCGCGACCGAACGGCCTGCCGAACTGACGCGGCCGTCCGCGAACGTCACGTCGGTCGTGTTGAAGCCCACCCGCTGCGCCACCAGGTCGCGCAGCGTGGCGCAGGCTGCGTAAACGCCGGCCGTGGTCGACGCCGCGCCCGCCTGACCGCCCGAGCCGGGTGTCTCGGGGAAGGTCGAGTCCCCGAGCTTCGCGGTCACTCGGTCTAGGGAAACGCCCATCATTTCGGCAGCGGTCTGTGCGACGATCGTGTAGCTGCCCTGGCCGATGTC
Source organism: Sphingomonas sp. 2R-10 (assembly GCF_030062225.1). Taxonomy (NCBI): domain Bacteria; kingdom Pseudomonadati; phylum Pseudomonadota; class Alphaproteobacteria; order Sphingomonadales; family Sphingomonadaceae; genus Sphingomonas; species Sphingomonas sp. 2R-10. The sequence continues at coordinate 18,047 of NZ_JASCXF010000008.1, read as the reverse complement.
GGTCATGTCGGTCTCGACCGTGACGCGACCGTCCTTGCCCAGCCGCACGCGCGCGCCCGCCTTCATGATCGGCGCGCCGCGGATCGCGCTGGCCATGCCCATGCCGATCAGCCACTTCCCCTCGCGCCGGCTGCCGGGTTTCGCGACCCGCGCATTCCAACCGAACCGCTCGGCGCCCTCCTGCAGGCACTGCACGAACGGCCGGGTCGAAAAACGCCGCTCGGGCTTTTCGGGATCGACCTGCGTATCGTTGGCGATCCGCAGCGCGACCGGATCCATGCCGAGCTTGTCGGCCAATTCGTCCATCGCGACCTCGAGTGCCATCATCCCCGGCGCCTCGCCGGGCGCACGCATAGCGTTGCCCTCCGCGAGATCGAGGGGGGCGAGATAGCGACGCAGTAGTCGGCTCTCGCCAGCGTACATCAGCCGCGTGGGCAGGGTGGTGGGCTCGGTACGGCCACCCGCCAGGTTACCCGACCAGCTGTCGTGACCGATCGCGACCAGCTTGCCGTTCTTCCCAGCACCCAGCCGGACCCGCTGGATCGTCTTCGGACGATGGATCGTGTTATTGAACATCAGCGGGCGTTGCAAAACCACCTTGACCGCACGCCCCGATACGCGGGCAGCGAGCGCAGCAAGCGCGAGATCGCTCTGCGTCGTGCCCTTGCCGCCAAAGCCGCCGCCGATAAAGGCGGAATGCAGACGTATGTTTTCCTTTGGCGTACCGATGATCAGGCCCAAATCGCGACAGCCCCAGTTCATCGCTTGAATAGACGTCCAGCAGGTCAGCTTGTCGCCATCCCACCGCGCGATGGATGCGTGGGGCTCCATCATCGCATGCGCCTGATCGGGAACGGTGTAGGTTTCGTCGACCTTGACCGGCGCGCGGGCGAACGCGGTCGCGAACGCCCCGACCGATACCTCGGTAGGACCGCCAAACGCTTCCTTCGACGCGATCGGGGACGATGGTTTCTCCGCCGCCAGATCGAAGCGCCCGTTCCCTCGAGCATAGGACACGCGGATCAACCCCGCCGCAGCGCGCGCCTGCTCGAAGGTATCGGCGACGACAACCGCGACCGCCTGGTGATAATGATCGACCATCGGCCCCGCTAGGACGCGCTGGACGTAGAATTCGCCCTTGCCGATCGGGCCCGAATTCTCGTGCGTGACGATCGCGCTGACGCCGGGTGCGGCGCGGGCAGCTGCCGTGTCGATGCGCTCGATCAGGCCCTTGCCGATCGCCGCGCCGAGGATGTAACCATGGGCCACATCGGGCGCGACGTCGTGATGTTCGGCCGCATAGAGCGCGGTGCCGGTAGTTTTCAGCGGACCTTCGACGCGAGGATGGGCGCGCCCGACGACCTTCAACTGGTCGATCGGCGTCGTGCCTGCGGGCGTGTCGAACTTCATGCAGCGGTCTCCAGAGCGGCCAGGAAGCGGTCGTGCGTCATCGGGATCGAAAACATGGGGAAGGTCTTCGAGACCGCGGCGTCCTGTTCCTCAGGGCTTAGCGTCGCGGTGCAATCGGTCAGCGTAACCACGCGGAAACCGCGCTCATAGGCCGAGCGCATCGTCGATTCGACGCAGCAATTGGTGAGGAAACCGGCGATCGCCAGATCGGTAATGCCGCGCTGACGCAGGACGAAATCGATATTGGTGCTCGCGAAGCAGTCGAGGCCGCGCTTACCCTCGACCACGATGTCGCCCTCGGCCGGTGCCATCGCATCGGCGATCGCCGCGCCCCAGCTGTCTTTCCGGAATGCGTTCGCCTGCTTGATACCGGCCAGGATACCATAAGGGTCGGACGGCATTTCCGGATAGCCCTCCGCAAAGGTGATCGGCGCGTGCATCACGGTCACGCCCTGCGCGCGCGCCTGTTCCACAACCGTCCGGCTATGCGCCAGCATGTCGGTGTCGGCCATCACCGCCTTCACCGCATCATGCTGTACGCCGCCTTCGCTCACGAAGTCGTTCTGGTACTCGATCAGCAACAGGGCGGTCTTTTCGGGTATCATCATCTTGTCTCCCATTCGCCCTGGATCACACGCGACCGGTGCGGCGTGGCTCACGCCACCGCCGGCAACCGATCGAAATGCTTGTCGAGGGTCAGTGGATAATCGCGAAGGCGGACGCCCGTCGCGTTGTACATCGCGTTCGCGACCGCCGCGCCGACGCCGCACAGGCCAAGCTCGCCGATGCCCTTGGCCTTCATCGGATTGGCCTTGTCGTCGGCCTCCTCGAGGAAGATCACGTCCTGATGCGGAATGTCGGCGTGGACCGGCACCTCGTAACTGGCCAGGTCATGGTTGACGAAGAAGCCGAAGCGCTTGTCGACCGCCAGTTCCTCCATCAACGCGCTGCCGACACCCATCGTCATCGCGCCGATCACCTGGCTGCGCGCCGATGTCGGATTGATGATCCGCCCGGATGCGCAGACCGCCAGCATGCGGCGCAAGCGGGTCGCGCCAGTATAGCTATCGACGCCGACCTCGACGAAGTGCGCGCCAAAGGTGGACAGCTGCCAGCTCTTGTCGAGATCGCCATATTCGATCTTGTCCTCGGCAACCAACTCGCCTGCGGAGGCGGCTCGGCGAAGGTCGGCCGAGCGATTGCCGCTAGTGACCTTGCCGCCGTCGAACACCGCATCGGCCGAAGTATAGCCGAGGCGCTGGGCGACCGCCTCGCGCAGCTTGACGCACGCCGCATAGACGCCCGCCGTCACGTTGGCGGCGCCGAACTGGCCGCCCGACCCGGCCGAGACCGGGAATGCCGAGTTGCCGAGCTTCACCATGACGGCTTCGATCGGAACGCCCATCATCTCCGCCGCGGTCTGCGCGATGATCGTGTAGCTGCCGGTGCCGATGTCGGTCATGTCGGTCTCGACGGTGACGATGCCGTCCTTGCCGAGCCGGACGCGGGCACCCGACGTCATGTTCATGTGGTTGCGGAACGCGGATGCCACGCCCATCCCGACCAGCCAGCGCCCGTCGCGGACCTGGCCGGGCTGCGCGTTGCGACGCGACCAGCCGAACTGCTGCGCGCCCTCGGTCAGGCAACGCACCAGCTCACGCTGCGAGAAACGCCGCTTGGGGTCCTTCGGATCGACCTGCGTGTCGTTCTTCACGCGGAAGGCGATCGGATCCATGCGGAGCTTTTCCGCCATCTCGTCCATTGCGATCTCGAGCGCCATCAGGCCCGGCGCTTCACCCGGTGCGCGCATCGCGTTGCCCTCCGGAAGATCGAGCACCGCGAGCCGCATCGACGTCAGGCGGTTCGCGCCGGCATAGAGCAGGTTCGTCTGCAGCACCGCGGCTTCCGGGCTGCCGTTCGGCTGGTCGCCCGAGCCGCTCTCGTGTGCGATCGCGGTGATCGTGCCGTCCTTGGCCGCGCCGATGCGGATGCGCTGGCGCGTCGCCGGCCGATGCGTCGTGTTGTTGGCCATGAACGGCCGGCTCATCGCCAGCTTGACCGGACGCCCTGCTGCCTTTGCACCGAGCGCCGCCAATACCGCATCGCTGCGCAGGAACAGTTTCCCGCCAAAGCCGCCGCCGACATAGGGCGAAAGAAAGGTGACCTTCTCCTTCGGCATGTTCAGCGTGGTGGCGAGATCGGTGCGTCCCCAGTCGATCATCTGGTTCGACGTCCACACCGTCAGCGCATCGCCATCCCACGCGGCGATCGAAGCAAACGGCTCCATCATCGCGTGGCTGTGATCCGGCGTGGTATACTCGGCGTCGAGCTTGACCGGCGCCGATGCGAAGGCGGTTTCGAACGTGCCGACCCGGTCTTCGCCCTTGCCGGGCTTGTCAGCGTCGGTCAGCGGGGCCGTCTTCAACGCCGCATCCAGATCGAACCGGCCCTTGCCGCGCGCATAATCGACGCGGACCAAGCCCGCCGCGGCGCGCGCCTGCTCGAACGTCTCGGCGACGACGATGGCGACGGCCTGGTGATAATGATCGACGTCCGGCCCGGCGAGCAGCTTGACGGTGTTGAACTTGCCCTTGCCGAGCTTGCCCACGTCCGCGGCGGTGACGATCGCGATTACGCCGGGTGCAGCCTTCGCCGCGACCGTGTCGATCGCGTTGATGCGGCCCTTGGCGACGGCGGCGCCAACGGCGTAACCATAAGCGGCGTTCTCAACCTCGCGGTGATGCTCATACGCATAGGGCGCCAGCCCGGTCGTCTTGAGCGGGCCGTCGATCCGGGTATGCGCGCGCCCGACGACCTTCATCCGGTCGATCGGGTTGGAGACGGCGGGTGTTTCGAACTTCATGGGTTTATGCCTTCGCTTCGGCGATGACCGAGGCCAGGGCGCGGGTGGCAAGCGGGAGCTTGAACGCGTTGTCCTTGGTCGGCGTCGCGCCCTGGAACGCGCGTGCGGTCACCGCGGCGGCACCGCGTGGCAGCAGCGCATCCGCCGCCTCGACACGCCACGGACGGGGGGCCACGCCGCCGAACGCGACGCGCCCGGTACCGTCCGGCTGGATCACCGCGGCCACCGACACCAGCGCATAGGCATAGGACGCACGATCGCGCACCTTCTCGTAGAAATGCTTGCCACCGAGCGGCTTCGGCAACGTCACCGCGGTGATCAGCTCGCCCTGCTTCAGCACGGTGTCCTGCTGGGGCATGTCACCCCATAGCCGGTGAAAGTCGGCGATCGGGATCGACCGGCGCTGACCGGTCGCGTCGACCGTTTCGACCACCGCGTCGAGCACGCGCATCGCCACGGCCATGTCGCCGGGGAACGTCGCGATGCAGCTGTCGCTGACGCCGATGACGCCCAACTGGCGCGAATAGCCGCCGATCGCGGCGCAGCCGGAACCCGGCTTGCGCTTATTGCACGCCATGTTGGTGTCGTAGAAATACGGGCACCGCGTGCGCTGGAGCAGGTTGCCCGCAGTCGACGCCTTGTTACGCAACTGGCCGGACGCGCCTGCGACGATCGCACGGGTCAGCACGCCATAGTCTCGGCGGATCCGCTCGTCGGCGGCGAGGTTGGTGTTCGTCACCAGCGCGCCGATGCGAAGCCCGCCGTCACGCGTTGGCTCGATCTTGTCGAAACCAAGATCCTGCACGTCGACGAGATGCGTCGGCGTCTCGACCTCGATCTTCATCAGGTCGAGCAGGTTGGTCCCGCCGGCGATGAACTTGGCGGCCGGGTTGCCCGCGACCGCGCGCGCGGCGGCACTCGCATCCTTCGCGCGCTCATAGGTGAAAGCTCTCATGCTTTTGCTCCCGCGACTTCGGCCATGGCCTCTGCGATGTTGGAATAGGCACCGCAGCGGCAGATGTTGCCGCTCATGCGCTCGCGCATCTCGACGTTCGTCGCGGTCGGCTTGGTCATCAGGTCGTCCTGCGCATGACTGGGAACACCGCGCTTGATCTCGTCGAGGACCGCGACGGCCGAGCAGATCTGCCCCGGCGTGCAATAGCCGCACTGATAGCCGTCATGCTTGATGAAGGCCGCCTGCATCGGGTGCAGCTTGTCCGGCGTGCCGAGGCCCTCGATCGTCGTGATCTCGTCGCCTTCGTGCATCACCGCGAGGCTCAGGCAGGAATTGATGCGGACCCCGTCGACCATCACGGTGCAGGCGCCGCACTGACCATGATCGCAGCCCTTCTTGGTCCCCGTCAGATGCAGGTGTTCGCGCAGCGCGTCGAGCAGGGTCGTGCGCGGATCGAGGCTGAGCTCGCGCTTCTCGCCATTGACCTTGAACCGTACCGGCATCGTTGGCGCGGCCTCCGCCTTGGGCGGCGGCGTGGCGGCGGCACCGGCCGGAGATGCGACGATCACGGCGGTCGCCGCGCTGCCCGCGAGCAGCCCGCGCCGCGAAAATTCCACTTCAGATACGCTGGGCATGGGCTTGGTCTTCCTTCCTGTCGAACCGCGCGTCCGCGGTAAGGGTCTGATCTACATCAAAGATTGTCGAGGACTGTAACGCATCGGAACCGTGTTCGGAGCGTGCATGATATTCAATGGAACCGTGAGAATGACTCATTGCGAACGATGCTTCACGACGCTCGTTCGATGCCGTCGCAGCCTCGAAGGCCTGAACTACCTGCGCCATGATCGAGAGTGCCAAAGTCTGGGGATCGCGTGTCGCCTTAATCAGGCCTACGGGGCCGATGACCCTTGCAATATCACTCGGACTTGCGCCCGCTTCCAGGAGGCGCCGCTGGCGTTCGAGATGCGTGCGCATGCTGCCCATCGCCCCGACGAAGAACGGGCGCTGCTCCAGAACCTGGAGCAGCAGCGGCGTTTCCCAGTCGTGATCGTGGAACAGCGTCACGACGGCCGTCCATGAGTCGACCATCAAACCGTCCACGCGGCCGACGAAGCGGAGACGTTCTGCAGACATACCCTTCTCTCGTGCTTCCTCGACCAGGGAAACTTGTGGGCTCAAAAGCATGACGTCGGCGCCGTAGGCACGGGCAATGTCGCGCATCGCCGCGGGTTCCGCACCATGTCCCATCACGAGCAGTCGCAGGACCGGATCGTGCCGAACGATGACGGCAGTATCGCGCCTGTGTGTGCGATCGTCTTTGTCCGAACGGGCAGCAACCAGACCGCCGTCCACGGTGAGTTGGAGCGTGAGCGGGTCGCGCCTTTCCAGAACGGCAATGGCGCAATCAATTTGCCGTCGATCCGGCACTGGCGTGAACAACAGGTCGATGCCCCCGCCGCAGGGCAGCCGAATGTCGATATAGCGTGAGCCGTCACCGTAGCGCACGTGGCGCGCACGTCCATCGGTAAGGACCTCCTGCGCCTCGGCGATCACCGCGGCTTCGACGCATCCGCCGGAAAACGATCCGATCGACCGTCCGCTTTCGGCGACCGCCATGTGCTCGCCCGGCGCGCGCGCCGCGCTGCCGGTGACGTCGGTCAGCGTCACCAGCGCCGCCGGCTCCCCGCGCTCGGCACAGTCGCGCAGGAAGCGCAGGATCGTCAACGCCTGCCTCATGCAGCCACGGCCTGGGCATGCCCAGCCGCGCCGCGGTGTGCGCGGCCCATCGCCAGGGCGGCCACTGCGGCCACTGCCAGGAGGCCGGCGCTGGCGAGAAACTCGGCGCGCGGTCCGGCCGAATCGAAGACGATGCCTCCCATCGTCGCGCCGACTGTAATGGCGAGCTGAACGATCGCCACCATAAGCCCGCCACCGGCTTCGGCCTCGTCGGGCACGGTCCGCGCCAGCCAGGTCCACCATGCCACCGGAGCGGACGTGCCCGCAAAACCCCAGGCCGCAAGAAGGATCCCGACCGCGACGACCGACGTCCCAACGACCGTCAGCGCCACCGCCGTGGCCGCCATGAAAGCGGGCAACGCGGCGAGCGTGAGGAACAGCCCCGCGTTCAGCACGCGGCCGATGAGGACTGTACCGATGAACCCGGATACGCCGAGGATCAGCAGCATGATCGACAGCATCCTTGGCGAGACGAGCGTCACCTGCTCGAGGAACGGGCGAAGATAGGTGAACAGCGAAAACTGACCGACGAACAGCATGGCGACGGTCAGCAGGCCTAGCACCACGGGCGGACGACGGAGCAGCGCGAACATGCCGCGGGCGCTCTGCGGTTTGGCTACACGCAGGCTCGGCAGCGTGACAGCCTGCCAGATCACCGCGGCGACCGCGACGGGGACCACACAGAAAAATGCTCCGCGCCACCCGATCAGGCTCCCGACGAAGCTGCCCAGCGGTGCCGCAAGCACGGTGGCGAGCGCGTTGCCGCCACTGATGACCGCGAGCGCCTTCGGGACCGACTGGCTCGGCACCAGTCGCATCGCGACGGCGGCGGACATGGACCAGAACCCGCCAATTGCCACACCCAACAGCGCACGCCCGGCCATGAACACCAGGTAGGTCGGCGCGAAGGCGACGATGGCGCCGGACAGCACCAGCATGCTGGTCAGGACGAGCAGCACGATCCGGCGGTCCGTCCTGCCCAGAACGGCAGACAGCGACAGGCTGGTGATGACCGCGAACAATCCGGATACGGCGATCGCCTGTCCGGCCTTTCCCTCGCTGAGGTTCAGCGTCTGAGCGATCGGGCTGAGCAGGCTGACGGGCATGAACTCGGACGCGACGAGCACGAAACTGCACAGCGCCATTGCGTACACCGCGCCCCAGCGGGCGGGCCGTTCGTTGATGCGCGCGGCATCGGTTTTCGCAACCGCCGCGATGGGACTTGCCATGATGGCTCTCCTGAGTGTGTCATATGCGCCCGGACCCGTCATCGAGGGGGATCGCGACGGAGCCGGGCGCTCGCGCCGTGCCGGTTCGGGGACGAACGGTAGGCTGCGAAGACCAGTAATTTAGGGGAGGTCGATCAAGCGGACAATTCAGCCAGACGTTAACGCCTCGGTGAGCGCAGCTCATGCACGCGCCCGCAAAACCCTAAGTCGTCAGGGCTGGCGTGACCCGATACCGAAGCCAGACGATCCCGCCGTCCATGACTTCGTGACTGATCAAAGCCAGGGTATCGATCGACAACCGGGCCGGCGCCGACGCCCCGGAGCCATCGAAAACGGCAGGAGCGCCCGATGCGCCGTCGATCGCGGGAACGAGCATCAGGCTGATCTCGTCGATGAGGCCGGCACGAAGGAAGCCGCCGTTGAGGTGACCGCCGCCCTCTATCAGCAAGCGGTCGATACCGAGTTCGGTACTTAGAACTGCTAGAACCTCGTGCGGGTCCAGATGGGTCTCGCCAGCAAAGATGTAGCCAACGCCGTCCTCCCTTAATCCCGCGAGATGCGCGTCGGATACGGCCTTGGTCAGGACGACGACGATCGGATCGTCGCCGACGTCGCTGCGTCCCCAGGCAATCTTGCCTTGGGCATCCAGAACGATGCCATACGCCTCCGCATCGGTCCTGGGCAGCCACGCCCTCCGGGGAAACTTTGCTTCAGGACGCTCGGGGTATACTTCTCGCTTGGCAAATTCCTGGCCGGTGACACGCCCGACGATCCACGATCCGCCGCCAAGCCGGTCATGCAGTTCCTCGTACATCTCGTGCGAATGCGCGCCGCGTGGCGTCCAGCGTTCGGGCAGGATCCTGCCATCGATGCTGCTGGCCATGTGACAGATGATATGCGGCTTCATGTGCGGGAATCCTGGCGCTGACCTCTGATCTATTTGCACAAAACGACAGCGCTGGCCTGCCGGCCCAATGAGGCTCCTACATTGGATCGGTGAAGGGATTTCATGGAAGCGGCACCGATCGGCTGCGTTCTTGACCATGTCCGCGGCGACCAAGCCGCCTCAGCGTCAAGGAAAACATCATGACCGACCAGAGCCAGAGCTACGCAGGCAAGATCGCCTTCATCACCGGCGCCGCCAACGGCATCGGATGCACCACCGCCATCGCCTTCGCCCGGGCCGGTGCCCATGTTGCCGTCGTCGATCTGAACAGTGACGGCGTTGCCGGGGTCGTCGCGGCGATCGAAGCGGCGGGGGGCAGCGCCATCGGCATCACCTGCGACGTCTCGAAGAAGGAGGACGTCCGAGCCGCGCTTGACAAGACCGTCGAGGCCTTTGGCGGGATCGACATCGCCTTCAATAATGCGGGCATTGAGCAGCAACAGATCCCGCTGGCGGACCTCAGCGAGGAGGCTTTCGACCGCATGACCGCGATCGATCTGCGCGGTGTGTTCCTGTGCATGAAGTATCAGATCCCGCTGATGCAGAAGCGCGGCGGCGGCGTGATCGTCAACACCTCGTCGGGCGCCGGCGTCGTCGGTATCGCGGGGCAGGCCGGGTACGTCGCGGTCAAGCATGGCGTGATCGGCCTCAGCAAGTCGGCCGCGCTCGAATATATCGGCGACAATATCCGCGTGAACGTCATCTGCCCCGGCATCATCGAAACGCCGATGATCATGGACCGGGTGTCGGGCGGTACCGAGGAAGGCCAGAAGAAGATGGCCGCGCAAGAGCCGATCGGCCGCTTAGGCAAGCCCGAGGAGATCGCCGCTGCCGTCCTCTACATGTGCTCGGACGCCGCGGCCTTCATGGTCGGCCATGCGCTGGTCGTCGATGGGGGCCAGACCGTCGGTCTCAGCGGCTGACTTTACCCCCGACCAGATGTCGCTGCGGCGGATCGTCGGTCAGAAGCGAGGATGCGGTCGCCATCCTCGCTTGGGCTAGCCGTTGATTGGTATGTGAGCGGATTTCATCCCGTCGATGAAGGGCCCGCCGATTGTCTAGGCTAGCCCTTTCCTGGAAAGCAGGTGTCACGACGATCGGCGCGCTTCGTCCCGCTGGGTGAAGAGTCGCCGATACCGTCGGCCTATCAAAATGCGAGGTCATCATGAGCAAGGTCTGGTTTATCACGGGAGCCGGTAGCGGTTTGGGCGCCGGCACCGCTCGCGCGGCCCTCCAGAATGGCGACCGGGTTATCGCAGCAGGTCGAAACGTCGCGAAAATCAACGATGCCCTTCGCGAGTACGCCGGCGACACCCTCCTCGTCACCGCGCTCGACGTGACGAACCCCGCTGAGGTTCTAGCCTCCGTCGACCGGGGCATCGCCGAATTCGGTGCGGTCGACGTGCTGCTCAACAATGCCGGCGGCGGTGTGTTCGGGAATTTCGAGGAACTCGACTGGGCCGACATCGAGTGGCAGTACCGCGTCAACGTTTTCGGCGTGATGCACGTGCTGCGCGCGGTTCTGCCGGTCATGCGGCGCCAGCGGTGCGGGACGATCCTGAACATCAGCTCGGGCGGCGGTATCCAGGGTTTCGCGCAGAGCACCGCGTACGGCGCGACCAAGTTCGCCGTCGAGGGGCTGACCCTCGCGCTGGCACAGGAGGTCGAGCAATTCGGCATCAGGACCGTGCTCGTCGAACCGGGCATGTTCCGGACCGACCTGCTGAGCGAGGCGTCCGTGCGCTATACTGCGCCGAGTATCGACGACTATTCGCATTTGATTCCCGCTCGTGACGCCTGGGCGCCCGTCAATGGAACGCAGGCGGGTGATCCGGCCAAGTTCGGGAAAGTCATGGTGCAGGTCGCAGGCATGGCGGAACCTCCGCGGATCCTCGCAGTCGGCAAGGACGTGCTCGGCATCATCGAGACGATGACCGCCGAGCGCCGGCAGCAGGCCGCGAAGTTCGCGCAGCTGTCGAGCTCGACCGACTTCGACGCTGCGCACTGATTGCGTGTTGGCCGACCCATGCTTCCTTTCAGGTCGGCCAACAGGCCGCAGGCCAGCCGAACGATGACCGGGATCAATTTCTCCTGTACGTCCTGCGGTCGTTGCTGCCACGATTTGCGCCTGACGCTCAGCGTCGCGGAGGCGATACAGTGGTTGCATCGCGGCGGTGAGGTCCAGGTCCTCTGCCATGCGGCGGCGGATCTGGACGACCTCAGCCCGGTCGTCGCGTACAGGAGTGCACGAAGTTTTCCGGCACGAAGCGGCGGATTGGCGATCCGCGTACAGGTCATCCTGACCGCGCAATTCGACGGCGCGTGTCCTAACCTCTTGCCGGACATGCGGTGCGGTATCTACGGCGCACGGCCCAACACCTGCCGGATCTATCCTGCGGAGATCATCCCGGGCCTGGCATTGAAAAGCGACCGCAAATTATGCCCGCCCGAAGCATGGGATGATCGCCAACCTGGGTATCTCTCGGCAGACGGACGCCTCCTGGACGTCGTGACCGACACGGCGATCGTTGCTGCCCGTGCAGCCGGACTGGCCGAGGTCGGTATGCGTCGGGCATTGGCGACTGCACTCGGTATGAAGATCGCCGCGTTGGAAAACGAAGGGTTCGCGGTCTGGAGCATCCCGTCCGACTCGTTGCTCCATAGTCTTCGCGACGCCGTGCAGGAAGCGCATGATCCGAGCAAAGACACGCCATCACCGGATTGGCTGTTCGTATCCCCGCGTCCCGAAACGCTGGCGTTGATCACCGCAGCGGGGGCGAATGCGGTGTCCTCTGCGAACCACGATCAGGTCGCATATCTTCCACTATACTGAGTCCAGTGACGATTGGACTTGCCCCGCTTAAGTGGAAAGGCATTTGCTCAGCGTGACACGGTTCGTTCGAACTGCGCTGGGCTGGTGTAATCAAGCGCGGAGTGGCGCCGGACGGGATTGTAGAAGCCGTCGATATAGCGGGCAATGGCCGTTGCGGCCTCGGCAGGTGTGTAGAAGACCGTTCGCCAGACGAGTTCGGATTTGATGGTCTTGAAGAACGTCTCGACCATGGCATTGTCCTAGCAATTTCCCTTTCCCGACATGGAGATGCGGATGCCGTGACGGCGCAGCTCTGCTTGGTACTCCACGGAACAATATTGGGCCGCGGTCCGAATGATGGATGAGCCCTTCGGGCGGACGCCGCATGAAGAGGGCCTTACGCAGGGCCGCGAGCGCCAGGTCGCGGTGGAGGCGGTCACCCACGGCCCAGCCAACGACGCGGCGAGAGAAGAAGTCGATGACCACGGCCAGATAGAGCCATCCTTCGTGTCCAGACGTACGAGATGTCCACGCCCCACTTCTGGTTGGGTGCAGCCGCGGTGAAATCCTGGTCGATGATGTTCGGCGCGACCGGCCAGGCGTGCTCGCTGTCGGTGGTTCGCCTGAACCGCCGCTTCTGCCGGCCGCGCAGGCCGTTCTCGCGCATCAGCCGCGCCGTGCGTCGGTGCCCGATGGCGAAGCCGTCATCCTGCAATTCGCGCGTCATGCGCGGACGGTCATAGGTGCCGTTCGACAGCGCGAATGCCGAGCGGACATGCGCCAGCATCACCATGTCATCACGCTGGCGCCGGCTGGCGGGTCGGTCCTTCCAAGCGAAATAGCCGCTCTGGCTGACGCCGAGCACGCGGCAAAGACGGTGGACCGGGAAATCCTGTTTCGCCCGATCAATGAGCTGGAAGCTCATCGATTTCCCTCCCGGGCGAAAAAAGCGGTCGCCCGCTTCAATATGTCACGCTCCTGCCGGAGGATTTCGTTCTCCCGCCGAAGGCGTTTCAACTCGGCAGCCATATCTGCCTGCGGCGCTTTATCGGGTATCTCCGCCAGACGATCACGGCTGCGGCTGATCCAGCGCACCAGCGTCGATAACCCGACGTCCAGATCCTCCGCTATCTCCCGTTGCGTGCGACCGCTGGTCGTCACCAGTCGTACCGCTTCGTTCTCAAATTCCTTCGTGAACCGTCGCTGCTTCGTCATCGAGTTCGCCTTTCACCTCAGGGGAACTCTCCACTTTTTCGGGGCAAGTCCAGAAGGGGGCAGCTCAAGTTTTCGGTCGGGCTCTCATTTCGCCTTCGATCCTAACCGAACCCAGATTGGCCATTCTCTGGACTGCGAAGCGATTGACTGCCGCGAAATAACAGATACAAAATTCACGCTTCGAAAGGTCGAGCTAAGCGGCCTTAAAGCAAGCGATCGTGTTCCTATGCTCAAGTCTGACATGTAGTGTGTCTACCATAACTGACGGATATTGAACGCGAAATGGCAGTGAGCCAACCGATTTGCGGCGCGCTGGAAGCTGCGCTGATCGAGAATCGTGGGGCCCTGTTGGCGTTCATCGGAGCTCGTCTCGATAAGGTAATTGCGGAAGACATTCTGCAAGACATATGGATCCGGCTGTTGCGGGACAGGCAGTTGTCAGAAGGCGTTCAGTCACCTCTGGGCTACCTGTTTCGTATGGCGCAAACGATGATCATAGATCATGAGCGGCGGCGCAGGGCATTTTCCGTTCTTGATCGCGAATTTGCGCGAACTAGCCTCGTGAACGACCAGATCGCGGATATCGGCACCGAGGAGGCTCTTATCATGAGGGAGTATATCCGGCACGCTGAGGTCCGTTTGCAAAGAGCAGGAAAGCGCGTTGCAGAGGTTTTCCGGCTGCATCGCATTGACGGTAAAACCCAGCGACAGGTCGCAGAAGAACTTGGAGTCAGTCTCGGAACGGTAGAAAACGATTTGCGCAAGGCCATCAAGTTGCTGGTCCGAATGAGAGCCGAATTTGAACGGTCGGGATCGTAGGGACGTGCATCCGATCGATGACGAAATACTGGATACTGCGGCCGATTGGTTCGTAAAGACGTCTTCTGCAGAGTTCGAAGACTGGGATAGATTCGCTGCCTGGATCGCGCAGGACGAGCGTCATCGCGAAGCGTACGCCGCGGTGGGCGAGGCGACCCGGCTCGCCACGGTCGGCATGGCGACGGCGCCCTCCCCGCAAGCGTCGATGCGGAACCGGGCCGTCACGAACCGCCGGGTCCGACCATTCCGTTTCACCCAAGGTCTGCGACCGGTCCGAATGGTCGCGGGGGGGGCCGCGCTTGCCGCCACGGTGGCTGGCATCGCCTGGATATCGTCGATGCGGGGGATGTCGGAGATCGACGCCCGCACGGCCCCGGACCCGATCGTGATCGCCTCTGCACCCGGCGAGCGCCGCGAAATCCGTCTGAGTGACGGGAGCAGCATAACGCTGGCCGGTGCGTCCCGCGTCCGGCTGGAGACGCCTCGATCCGCGGTCGTCGAGAGCGGGCGCGCGGTGTTCTCCATCGTACACGATGCGCCGCACCCCTTCTCTGTCCGGGCCAACGGACACCGGCTCGTCGATGCCGGCACGCGCTTCGAGGTGGCCTTGCAGGGTGATCGTGTACAGGTTTCCGTCGCCGAGGGCGTGGTGTTGGTGAACCCGGCGCAGGGCGGACCCCGACTGCTGCCGGGGAACAAGGTCGAGATGGTCGGCACGCTTGTGTCGCCGGTGACCCCGACGCCGGCAGCGCAGATCGGCAACTGGGCGCTCGCCTCGATCGATTATCGCGCTGCGCCGCTCGGGCGCGTGGCCAGCGACCTCTCGATCGCGCTGGGCGTCGATTATCGCGTGGAGCAGCCGCTTGCATCGGCCCGCTTCACCGGTGTCATCGCGCCGGCGAGTCTGCGCGGCCGTCCGCAGGACGTCGCCGCCCTGCTGCGCGTCCGGGTAGTGCGGAGCGGCGACCATTGGCAGATGGTCCGGCGGTGACCGCTTGGTGGGCCGGCGTGCTAGCCGCAACGTCGCTCGCCATAGTCGCTGCGCAGCGCGCGCAAGCGCAGGTGCACGATCTGAATATCCCCTCCGGAAAGCTGGGTGAGGTCGCCCGCGCGCTATCCCGCCGCGCGGGGGTGAACGTCATCTCGGACGATGAAGCTGCGTGGGATCGGCGGGTCGGCCCGGTACGCGGGCGGATGACGATCGACGAAGCGATCAGCCGCATCGCGCGCAGTGCCGGCGTCCGCGACGAGCGGATCGGCCGAACGATCTGGCGGCTGTCCCCGCCGCGTCCTCGTCGGCCACGGCCGACCCCCGCCGCGCCGCCCGTGGCCGACGACATCGTCGTCGTCGGTAGCAAGCGCAACGCCACGATGCGGACCTTCGCGGTGCAGGTCGATCGTATCACCGATATTCAGCCGAGCCTGTTCCCCGGCAGCGAGGCTTTGGTGGTCGCCTCTACCTCGCTAGCGTCGACCTATCGCGGCGCGGGGCGGGACAGGATGTTCATCCGCGGGATAGCCGATTCGGGCTTCTCCAGTTCCACCCAGGCCGTCGCCGGACTGTATCTAGGGGACCTTCGCGTTGGCTACAGCGCGCCCGACCCGGGGTTACGGCTGTTCGACGTCGCGACAGTGGAGGTGCTGCAGGGGCCACAGGGCACCCTGTACGGCTCCGGCGCGCTGGGCGGGATCGTCCGGATCGAGCCTAACCGCGCCGTCGCGGGACGATGGGAGGGATCGGTCGGAGGCGGCCCGATCGTCACCGCGGGGGGCGGTGCCGGCGCGGACCTCAACGGCGTCCTGAATCTGCCGCTCGGCCAACGCTCGGCGATCCGCGCCGTCGGCTACGCGCAGCGGGAGGGCGGCTTCATCGACCGGCCCGGGGTCGGGTCGAATGCGAACGGCGCCACGACGCTCGGCGGCCGCCTGTCGGCGATGACGCGCATCGGCGAAGGATGGTCAGCGGACCTGACCGCCATCGCCCAGCGGATCCACGGCGACGACAGTCATACTGTGGCGGTGGAGAATACCCCGACGGGTGTCGGGTCGACCGCGCAAGAGCCGTATCGGTCCCGCTATGGCGCGGCGCATGTCGTAATCGCCGGGCGCATCGGGGATGCCGATGTGCGATCCTCGACCGGCGTCACCGACCAGTGTCTCACCGAGCGCCTAGAGGAAGGCCTGGTCGGCGCAGCGCCGCTCAGCGGGCTCAGGACGGAGCGCATGTTCGTGCACGAAACGCGGATCGGCCGGACTGCGGACGACGGTGCGGGCTGGGTCGCCGGGGTCGCTGCGGCGCGCGTCGTTGCCCGCTTCGCACAACGCGACGACCTGCCCGTCGCGATGATACGCGAACAACTCCGCACGACGACACTTGATATGGGGCTGTACGGTGAAGGAGCGGTGCGTGTCGCACCCGGCACCCTGCTGGGTGGGGGATTGCGGTTCAGCGTCATCTCGTCCGCGTCGCATCCGTACGTCGAGCCCGGGTTTATCACGCCGGAACCGGGCGTCCGGCGGCGGGACGTGCGGCTGATCCCGTCCTTTTCCGTGGTGCAGGATCTGGCACCCGGGCTGACCGCGTTCGCGCGCTATCAGGAGGGGTTCCGTCCGCTCTCCGCGTCGTCGCGGCTGCATCTGCCGGGCGCCGGGCAGGGAGACCGGCTGCGGTCGACCGAACTCGGCGTGCGAATGGCGCGCCGCAGATTGAGCGGTTCGATCGGGGTGATCCGTTCGGACTGGTCGGACATCCAAAGCGACCGCACGCCGTCGGCAACGTTCTTCGCCAACGAGCTTGGCGACGCCAAGATCATATCGCTGGCGGCGGCGGCGATATGGCGACCGATCGGCGCGCTGACCTTGAACGGATCGGTCCTGTACAATCACGTGCGGCTCGATCTTCCCCCGCCCTTCAGCGGGTTGCCGCGACCCAGCGGCCCGCGCGGCCCCCCGCGCCCGTTTCCGTGGTGGGTACAGTATCGCTTGTTGAGCCGCCTGCCCAACGTCGCGGCGACGACCGCGCGTGTATCGGCGACAATCCGGGCCCCGACAACAGGATCGATCACGGCGGGCCTGACGGTTTGGGGACGCTACGAATCCTGGTCGCCATCGGCGCTGGGGCCGCTGGAATTCGCGACACAGCCCGGATATGTACGCACGGGGTTGAACCTGGACGTCACGCAGCGGGCCTCGACCCTATCGCTGTCGATCGACAATCTCACGGATGCGCAAGCCCTGCGTTTCGTTGCCGAGCCGTCGCTGACGACAGCCCGCGAACAACCGACACCACTGCGTCCGATCACCTTCCGGATCGCCTTCACGCGCCGGTTCCGCGCGGATTAAAAAATTTTAAGGGTTTGTCGTCGCGGCTTCGTCTTTGCGGTGAAGGAAGTTCGCGGGCGGCTATGTGTGTTCGCGGACACCGGATCGGACGGCTGCGGCAAGACGACCATCGTCGAACTGTGAACCGTCTCCGGAAATGGGGTGAGGCAATATTCCATGAAGATGCGATGCAGCGCCAGCACGTGTTTGCACTGCGCGCCTGGTGTTAGCGGCTCAGTGCCACCGGATATTAGCTTTTTTAATCCCTCATAACATCGCGTTACTCAGGGTAACCTGATGGCCATAATACTTGGCATACGCCAAGAGTGCACGGCGTGAAATCCGATAACGAAAACTTTTCTTCGGTCTGTATTTTCAAAAAAATGTTAACCAAGGGAGGTCATTATGATGTTTGGCAGTCTGAACGATACGTCGAAGAACGGGGTTCATGCGTTACTTGCCGATCCCGGCGCCGCAACGGCCACGCCACCACGCGGCAAGGCGTATGATATGAACACCGGTCTGGAAGTCTCCACCGCGTTCGATTTCTTCACGCCTGGGTTCAGTGTCGAGGTGAATCGGCAATGGCACCTCACTCGCATGGGCGACATCGCTAAGAGCCCGACTCATAATTCGAGCTTTGCGATACGGCGGGTCATTCGCCTGATGGATGCGATGATGAGCCATGCTTCTGACGAGGCGATGGAAGCCTCCCAGTCCTTGGCGAGGCGTCGGCATCG
>NZ_JASCXF010000089.1:0-1057 GCF_030062225.1 Sphingomonas sp. 2R-10 | reverse complement strand
CTAGAGCATCGAGCGTTTAATCAAGCGCATAGCCGGCGGCGGTGAAGTAGTTGCGACACTCGCCGGGGTCATACAGATTGCAGATAGAGCCAACGGTTTTCCAGAGGTCGTCGATGGTCCTGGCGCCGATCCGACGGAGATGGGCTTTCAGTTTGGAGAACGCCATCTCGATGGGGTTGAGATCGGGGCTGTACGGGGGGAGGAAGAGGAACCAGGCGCCCCGCTCCCTCAACGTCGCCTTGGCCTTTTCGCTTTTATGGGCTGGCAGGTTGTCGAGGATGACGACATCGCCGTGTTCGAGTGTCGGAGCGAGCTGGGTTCGAACATAGACCTCGAAGATCTCCTTGGTCATCGGCCTGTCGATGATCCACGGCGCGGTCAGGCCATCGCAGCGCAGGCCAGCGATGAAGGTCTGCGTTTTCCAGTGGCCGAACGGCGCCCGGGCTTTCAGACGTCGGCCGCCCCGCGCGCGTCCGCGTAGCCGCGTCATTTTCGTTGTGGTCGCGGTTTCGTCGATGAAGACCAGCCGATGTGCCTGCTCGCTCAGGCGTGGCTGGCGATAGACGCGCCAGCGTCGTCGCGCCTCGCAAACGTCATCGCGTCCGCATTCCGATGCCATCAAGGCTTTTTTTATATCGAAAGCCCGCCGCCACCAGCACCCGCGACAGCGACGCCGGGTGCGCGACCACCTTCGTTTCCGTGGCCAGGCGCCCGGCAAGCTCGGGCATCGTGATGTCGGGTGTCGCCTCGACCCAGCGGATTAACAGCGCCAGATATTCCGCCAGCTTGCCCGCCCCAGACGGGCGGCCCTGACGCCGCGGCTTGGCCGTTCCCGTCTTCGCCACATGCTGCATCAGCTTGATCGCGCAACTTGGACTGACACCGAAGCGGCGGGCCGCAGCCCGGCGCGAATGTCCAGCTAAAACGTGCGCCGATATCCGGTCCCGCAGATCGCCTGAATACGCTCGACCCATGATCCACCTCCACATCCAGGTGAATCACACTTTCCCGTCAAGCGGAATCACCCATGATTCCTGCTTCACGCTCAATGCTCTAG
>NZ_JASCXF010000088.1:0-1224 GCF_030062225.1 Sphingomonas sp. 2R-10 | reverse complement strand
ACGCTCTGATGTCCGTTTTCAACCCTCAAGACGCGCGCCATCATCCGCGTGGAAACGCAGATGGCGAATATGACCGCGTACAGGTGGAGGCGGGGCCTGAAGGACGTCGGTGATCAAGCTCTGATACGCGGTTTGGCTACCGCATTCCCGTGTATGCGTCCCGGGGCTGATCCGATCTTACAGCGGGCGTCGGCACTGCCGGCCACAAAGCGTGTGACGGATATTCCCCTGCCGTGGTCCCGCCCCCGCCTGTACGCGGGAGCTGTGGTGCCGTCAGGCTGGCTGCGCCTCCCGGGCGACGGCCCACATGAAGCCCGCCAGTTCACGAGCGACCGCGGCGCAGACGACGGTGGTCTTCTTGCCTTTGGCGACGAGTGCCCGATAGCGCGCCGTCAACCGGCTCTGCGCTTTCCAGGCAATCTCGCGAACCGCGGGCGTAGTTTGCTCGAGCCGGTACAGCTTGGCCTTTCCGACACGCGGCGGATGGCGATACGTCCAGGCGCTCTCGACAAGCATATGGCGAACCCGGCCGTTGCCGGCCTTGGTGATCCCGCCGCGCCGCACGGTGTCGCCGGATGACCGTTCGCTCGGCACCAGGCCGAGATAGCCCATCAGCTGGCGCGGATTGTCGAACCGGCGGATGTCGCCGATCTCGGTCGCGAACGTGACGGCGACGACGAGTTCGACGCCGCGCAGTGCCTGTAGCGCCCGCACGACCGGGGCCAACGACCAGTCAGCGAGGAACTCCTCGATCGCCGCCTCGATGCGTCCGATCCGTTCCTTCGCGACCCGCACCGCATCCACCAGTTCCTGCAAGGCGATCTGATGCGCGGGGTGGTCGAAGCACTGCTCCTGGAGCCAGCGGAAATGGCGGGCACCCCATGTCGTCTTGAGCGGAAAGATGCGGCCGTGCTTCAGCATGAATGCGCTGACCTGTTGCCGATGAATACGCTGCGCTTCGACTGCGGAGGCACGGGCGCGGACGAGATCACGCATCGCCTCATGACCTGCGTCAGGCACCCACACCGCCGTCAGCTCGCCGGCGCGCAGCAACCTCGCCAGCATCGTCGCATCACGCCGATCGGTCTTCACCCGGTCGCCTGCGCGTTTCGGGATCAGCGATGGTGCCACCACCATGCATGAGTGGCCCAGCTCAACGATCAGGCGATGCAATCCGTATCCTGTCGGCCCGGCTTCGTAGCAGCAATGCACCACGTCATATTT
>NZ_JASCXF010000087.1:0-1250 GCF_030062225.1 Sphingomonas sp. 2R-10 | reverse complement strand
CTGACGTGACCCCGGTCTTTCATCCAGCGGCAACCAGAGACCGACCGGTGTTGTCGCGCATGAGCGCAGGCGAAGCAACGGGCGGGGTTAACCCCGCCCGTTGCTGTTCGAGTTCGGCGGCGAACGCCGCCGGGGTGGCGTAGCCGAGCGAGGAGTGCGGCCGCTCGGTGTTGTAGTCATCGACCCAGCGGGCGAGGATGGCCCTGGCCTGGCCGATCGTGAAGAACAGCGTCTCGTTGAGCAGTTCGTCGCGCATGCGACCGTTGAAGCTCTCGACGAACCCATTCTGCGTCGGCTTGCCAGGCGCGATGTAATGCCACTCGATGCTCACATCGCCGCACCATGCCAGCACCGCGTTCGACGTCAGCTCGGTGCCGTTGTCGCTGACGATCATCTTGGGCGCCCCCCGCCTGGCGATAAGATCGTCCAGCTCGCGCACGACCCGTCGGCCCGATATCGACGTATCGACCACCGCCGCGAGACACTCGCGCGTCACGTCATCGACGACGTTCAGCACCCGGAACCGGCGACCGGTGGCGAGCTGATCGTGGACGAAGTCCAGACTCCAGCGCTGGTTGGGCAGCGCCATCACGGGGGCTGGTGCGCGCGCGCCGACGGCGCGCCTTCGTCCCTTCCGCCGCCTGACCGTCAAACCCTCCTCACGGTAGAGCCGCTGGGTCTTCTTGCGGTTGATCGCGATGCCGTCCCGGCGCAGCAGGATGTGCAACCTCCGATAGCCGAACCGCCGGCGCTGCTGCGCCAGCTCGCACAAACGCGACCGCAGGTCGCCATCATCATCCCGGTACGAGCGATATCGCATGCTGGTGCGATCCGCCCCGACGACCATGCACGCCCGCCGCTCGCTCATCCCCAGCGTCGTCTGGAGATGCGCGACCGCTTCCCGCTTCGCGGCGGGCGTCACCATTTTTTTGACAGCAGATCCTTCAGACCCGCGTTGTCGAGCATCGTCTCCGCCAGCAACCGCTTGAGCCTGCCGTTCTCCTCCTCGAGCGCCCGCAGCCGCTTCGCGTCGGATACCTCCAGACCGCCGAACTTGGCCTTCCACGCGTAGTACGTCGCGCTCGACATGCCGTGCCTGCGGCACAGCTCCGTCACCACCGCGCCGGCCTCGGCCTCCTTCAGGATGCCGATGATCTGCTCTTCCGAAAACTGCTTCCGCTTCATCTGTCCGTCCCTTTCCGGGGTCGGACTCTAGCTCCAACTGGAGGAAAAAACGGGGGTCACGTCAA
>NZ_JASCXF010000086.1:0-1399 GCF_030062225.1 Sphingomonas sp. 2R-10 | reverse complement strand
GCAGCCTTCTTCTGTCATGCTCGCGGCGAGCGGTTTCGGTCCAGCCCATATGATCCCCGTGGTCTTCGCAACCCTCGGTGAATCACAACTGGCTGAAATCGCTCAACCTAATTTCCGGTTGGGCTCTGAAGCGATAGGAACTTTATCGCCCAAATCGCGCCGCGCAAGATTGACGGCTTCTTCCACGGTCTGTGGCGGAGCCTCACTCGACAACTCTACTTTCGCGGCTTGAGAAGAGCGAAGGGCGATAGTCAGCGTTTCGACGTTCTGACGAAGAACCTCGATCTCGTTGTCCTGCTCATCGACCCGGAGACGCAGAGCATCGTTTTCCGCAGCATAGGAGTCGGCAAGAGCGCCCATATCGCCACCATCGGTAGCGGTCGCTCTCGCCTGATCGGCGGCCTTCCTGACCTTCGCGACGTCGAAGTCGCGGAAGGCCGGATCGTCCGCTACGAAAGTGGAGGCTTCGATGATTCGGCCAGCGATCACACCGCGGATATGATCGCGCGCTTGAACCTCATTGTCGGCGCGCGACATCATCTGGTCCAATGTCCACAGCGGATGCATACGAAAGTCGTCACCGTTAGCGCGGAAAGGCCACAGCAAACGTACCGCGCCGTTATAGCAAGACCACTCCTTCCCTCGGCTTCGAGTCAGTTCCCAAGATGCCTCAGCCGATAAGCGCACTGTGTGTGCGAGGCCACAGAGGTCTTGACTAACCCGTTCATGCAGATCGCCGGCCAAGGTCTCACCCAGTAACTCGGACACGATCACGATCGGTAGACGGCGCTGGGTAGCGACCATCAATGCTTCGAGGTCCGGAACGTCATCAACATCGATCGGAAAGCTGTGAGCGAAAATGCGCTCACCAGAGGCACCGATCGTCCATGGTTCTCCCAGTGCCACAATGTCCCGGACGAAGCGCGGCGAACGGAGGGAAACCCCTGTCGGGGCGATGCCGCCGTCAGACCCTACGCTGAGCACGCAACGAAAAGCGGTGCGGCCCGCACCGGAGATGACATCGACATCAGTTTGAAGATTGCCGCCCTCCACCGCCTCAAGGATCGTGAACGTGTTCCGTTGCCGATCCTCAATCTGATCCGAAGTCTTGTCGAACGTGGCGCTTGCGCCGCTGTGACGAATGACGACGCCGCCATCCGGTGTTTTGATGAACTTTCGATCGCTCCACTTTTCCAGAATTGCGGCGATCCGCGAAGAGACGGCCTCGCCCTCAGAAGGCGCGGTGAATTGGAACTTGGCTACGACTCGCATGTCTAGAGGCTGTTATGGACTTGGAAGCGGGCTTGATTCATCCGTTATTGGATGAGCATTTGCCGCAAGTCGTATCTGTCTGACGTCAGTGATGAGGAATGGTCGCTGGTCGCACCATATTTGCTGT
>NZ_JASCXF010000085.1:0-1594 GCF_030062225.1 Sphingomonas sp. 2R-10 | reverse complement strand
CCTTCTTCTGTCATGCTCGCGGCGAGCGGTTTCGGTCCAGCCCATATGATCCCCGTGGTCTTCGCAACCCTCGGTGAATCACAACTGGCTGAAATCGCTCAACCTAATTTCCGGTTGGGCTCTAAGAACGGCGCGTCGCCGCGGGGCATCCGGCCGGAAAAGATCAGGCTTTGGGCATGCCCGGGCCGGTAGAATACGGACCTTCTGCGTTAACGGTCGACGCTTTCAAACGCTCGTTTGGTTATTCTGTACAGCGCCAATCCAGCTATGATCCTGCTACTTTGTAACGCTATGCAGGGATGGAGAACCACGCGCGATAATGCAGGTCGCGCTAGGCGTGTCATAATCGTGGGACCGGGCAGGCCGGGTATACGGGGGAAAGACCGCTCCCTCCGCTTCGATCTACCCTCTCACAAATCTCTAGCAATTTTTGGGTTGAAGGGGTTTGATAATGTCAATCCCGTCACCGGAGCGTACCACTCATGACTGATCCGCTACCCGGACCACGCTTGAAGATAGATCGTGCTAGAGCCTTGCTTGCAGAGCTACAGGACATTGAAACGAGGTTCTTTAGTGAAGCTCGATGTTCCATTATCTACGATACGCAAACCAATCCCGGTCATAAGCTGGCGAAGGTAAAGCTAGATACGCCTACTCCTGAAATAATTCATGTGTTGGCGGGTGAGATTATCTACCATCTGCGATCTTCGCTAGATCAGGTTGCTGTAGCATTTGCTCGTAATAGCAGCGGACCTACCCAGCCAAAGAATACGTATTACCCGACAGGCGATAACTTTCGCAGTTTTGTAAAAAGCTGCAAGGGATTTGATCGCAAAAAGGGAAGGCTTACCGGCAACCTCCGTCACTTTGATACTGGACTTAGAAAGGCTGTATTGAGAACTCGCCCTTACGATGGAGGGAATGACCAATTACGTGCAGTTTTCCGTATGGCGAATGTTGATAAGCATATGGAGCTGATAGCGGTAGCGGTGCGAGGCGGTATAAATGTTATGCAAAATTTCACCATCAAAGGTGCTTTTGTTGGCTACATGGTGAATGGTCCCGGCAATCTCGGCGAGGGCGTCGTCTTTTCTGACCTAATGCCAGAGGGATCAATCACGCCAAATCACCCCAACGCAAAAATAACTGTTCGGGGTAAGATATGCCTTGGCGGAGACGGTTTCTATGCGGGGAACGAGCTACTACCGTTCCTTACCTCTATGGTGGAGGAGACAGCCAAATCGCACGATAATCTCAGGCAGGCGATTGCCGGGGGTGACGAACAGCCGCCTTCAAACGTGTATTTCAGGTTCGGGGCATTATGACGGACACCTTGCCTCAGCTAGTACAAAAGCCTAATACAACCGTCCCGACGCTCTTTCAGAAAACCACAGAAATCCGCCATTTTTGGTGCAAACCGTAAAATCCTCTTCTGGGCACAGTTGGCAAAATCCAGTTGGTCGCTACGCTAGAGGCTGTTATGGACTTGGAAGCGGGCTTGATTCATCCGTTATTGGATGAGCATTTGCCGCAAGTCGTATCTGTCTGACGTCAGTGATGAGGAATGGTCGCTGGTCGCACCATATTTGCTGTT
>NZ_JASCXF010000084.1:0-2028 GCF_030062225.1 Sphingomonas sp. 2R-10 | reverse complement strand
CGATATCCGGTCCCGCAGATCGCCTGAATACGCTCGACCCATGATCCACCTCCACATCCAGGTGAATCACACTTTCCCGTCAAGCGGAATCACCCATGATTCCTGCTTCACGCTCAATGCTCTAGGTGTTTGATCCATCGGTATGCAAACGTCACCCCGGCGAGGGCTGGGGCTTCATCGGCTCCTGCTGCGCGCTACCACCGGGACATCCCGGCCTTCGCCGGGATGACGCCCGTTTCAAACAGGGATGGATCAAACTCTAGCTGCCGAGGATCTGGGCGAGGGCGGTGTGGAGCTGCTCGGCGGTGAACGGCTTGGTCAGCACCGGCACGCCGACCGGGGTATCGCCGATCTCGGCGAACCCCGTAATCAGCAGCACCGGCGTCTCCGGGCAGCATGCGCGCACCCGCGCCGCCACGTCGATCCCCGACAGGTCGGGCATGGCATAGTCGGTCAGCACCATGTCGAACCGCTCGCCGGCTTCCAGCCGTGCGACGGCACGGGTGGCCGAGCCTTCCACGACGACGGAGTGGCCATCCGCTTCCAGTTGTGCGGCGACGACCGCGCGGACCTCGGCATCGTCCTCGACCAGCAGCAGCCGCCGCGGACGGGTCGGGCCGTCGTGGCGCGGGACAGCGATGGCGGAACGTGCCTCTGCGCGGGGCAGCCACAAATGGATGCTGGTGCCCTGTCCAACCGCGCTCTCGATCGTCACGTCGCCACCCGCGGCGCGCGCCATCGCGCGCACCATCGGCAGGCCCAGGCCGGTACCGGCGCCCTGCGCCTTGGTGGTGAAGAACGGCTCGAACACCCGCTCGCGCATCGCGCTGTCGATGCCGGTACCGGTATCGCTGACCGAAATCCGCACGAACGGCCCGGACAGGCCGGGTAGTTCGTCTGCGATCTCGTCGAAGTTCGCGGTGCCGATCCGCACCGTGCCGCCCCCGTCCATCGCATCGCGCGCATTGATCGCCAGGTTGAGTATCGCCAGCTCAAACTGCCCCACATCCGTCCGCACCACCCATGCCGGGTCGGCGAAGTCGTAGGTGACGCGGATGCGACCGGCGGCGGTGCGGACGATCAGCTCCTCGATCGAGCGGATGGCTTCGTCGGGGCGGAAGACTTCGGCGGCAAGGTCGCGCTGGCGGCTGAAGCTCAGCAATCGCCGGGTGATCGCGCTGCCCCGCCCCGCCGCCTCGCTTGCCGCCCCCAGATACCGCTGCAGCCGGTCGCGATCGTCGATCCGACGCTCGGCGAGTTCGAGGTTGCCGATGATTGCTGCTAGCAGGTTGTTGAAATCGTGAGCGATTCCGCCCGACAAGGTGCCGAGCGCCTCCAGCTTTTCCGACTGGTGCAGCCGCCGTTCGGCCAGTCGTCGCCCGGTATCGTCGCGCTCGATCTTCAGCAGATAGCGGTCACCGACGTTCTGGAACGGGATGCGGCGGACATGGGTCCAGCGGTCGCCGGCCGGAAGCGGTTCGTGGCGATCCTCCTCGTCCACCGCGTCCTGCGCGATCGCGTTAAGGTCGCGCGGGTCGATCGCGCCCCTGTGTTCACCGCGGACGGTTCGTCCCTTGCCGTCGACGATCGCCACCACGTCGCCCGATTGTTCGGCCAGCGCGCGAAACGCGGCGCGCTCGAACGCCAGCGCCTGCCGGAGCGCGAAGCGGTCGGCAGCGGTCGCGATCATGGCCTGCAAAGATTCAGCGTCCCATGGCTTGTTGGCATACCCCCCGATCGCACCGTCGTTGAGCGCCGCGACGACCGCCGACAGGTCGGCGTAGCCGGTCAGCAGGATCGCCTCCGCATCGGTCATGCCACGTGCCCGGGTCAGGAACTGGCTGCCGGTCAGCTCGGGCATCCGCTGGTCGGACACGATCACCGCAATATCGGGATGCTGCCGCACGATCTCCAGCGCTTCGACCGGGGACGCGGTCGACAGGATGCGATACCGGTCCTCGAGCAGATCGGTCAGCGCCACGAGGATCTCCGGCTCGTCATCGACCAGTAGCAGCAGGGGGTGGGGGG
>NZ_JASCXF010000083.1:0-2132 GCF_030062225.1 Sphingomonas sp. 2R-10 | reverse complement strand
CCGCTGCGGGGGGCGGGGTGGCGGGCACTTCCGGAGCTTCCGGTGCCTCCATCGCCGCATCCGGGCGAGCGGTTGGAGCGGGCGCTGCTGCCTCGGGCTCGGATGCCGACGGTGCAGGCACCGGGCGGGCGCGCTCGGCACGGGGCGGTGGCGTGACGCCGGCACGGTCCGTTGCAATCGGCGGCGCCTGTCGCGTCAACGGCGTCTCGACCTTGCCCGACCGCCACACCGGCAGGCCGATGACCACGACCAGCGCAGTTGCGGCGACCACGCCGATCTGCGGCTGGAGCCGTGTCCAGCGCCGTCGCGGCGGGGGCCGGCGGGCAGGTGCCGCTTCGCCCCTGAAGCGGGCGACGGCGGCATCGATCGCCGTCTCGCGCCGGTCGGGACGGGGCGGCGGGGCATCGGGCAATTGCCGGCCAAGGTCGCGATCGTCGGGCATCGGGTCCTTATACCTGCAACGGGCGGCGGGTCGACCGGTGCCGGCCGACCCGCCGCGATGCTCATCGTTCGAGGGGGGGGAGGCCGGGCGCGGTCTTTGCGGCGCGGACCAGCTGGACCAGTTCCGACCGATACCCGTACGGATCGTCGCCGCGCGCCGCGTTCACGATCGCCAGTACCCGGTCGTAATCGATCGACCCGCTATATTTCCCCCCGCGCAGCAGATCGGCGAACGCCGCGACGCCGGTGGCGAAGCGGGCATCGCGCGGCGCGTCGGCAAACCGCGCGACCTCGCGCGCCCGGTCGATAGGGGTCGACAGCAACTGGCTCCCCTCCGACTTCGGCAGCTTGTAGCGGATCTTGACGAAGCCGTACTCGCCCGCCCCCGGCGTCGCCGCCTTCGCCGGGGCGTAGCGTAGCGGGCTCGCCGTGCCCGGTGTGCCGACCGGCACGATCTCGTACAGCGCGGTCACCGACTGGCCCGACCCGACATCGCCGGCATCGACTCGGTCATTGTCGAAATCCTCGCGTGCCAGCATCCGCGTCTCATAACCGATCAGCCGATATTCGGCGACGGTCGCGGGGTTGAACTCGACCTGGATCTTCACATCCTTCGCGATCGGGATCAGCGTGGCGGACGCTTCCTCGACCAGCGTCTTGCGCGCCTCGCCGATCGTGTCGATGTACGCGGCGGCACCGTTGCCGTTCTGCGCCAGCACCTGCATCAGCGCGTCGTTGAAGTTCCCCATCCCAAACCCCAACACCGACAACAACACCCCCTTTCCGCGCTCGCGCTCGACGAAGCCCTTCAACTCGTCGGGATTGGTGATGCCGACGTTGAAGTCGCCATCGGTCGCCAGCATCACCCGGTTGACCCCGCGCGGATCGAAATTTGCCGTGGCCAGAGCATAGGCCTGGCGGATGCCCTCTGCACCCGCCGTGCTACCCCCGGCCGACAACCGGTCGAGCGCGGCGAGGATGCGGGCCTTGTCGCTGGCCGGCGTCGGCTCCAGCACCGTGCCCGCCGACCCGGCATAGGCGACGATCGCCACCCGGTCGCGCGCATCGAGTTGCTCGACCAGCATCGCCAGCGACTGCTTCAACAGGGGCAGCCTGTTCGGTGCTTGCATCGACCCCGACGTGTCGATCAGGAAGACGAGGTTGGCGCGTGGGCGTTCAGTGGGGCGGACGGCATAGCCCTTGATGCCGATCCGGACGATCTTGCGTCCCGCCGTCCACGGGCTGGGAAACACCGCGATGTTCGGGTTGAACGGCCGGGCCGCCGATGTCGGCGCGGCGTAATCATACGGGAAATAGTTGATCATCTCCTCGGCACGCACCGCTGCCGGCTGCGGCAGGACGTTGCGGTTCAGCGAGGCACGGACGAAGCCGTAGGATGCGGTATCCACGTCGATCGAGAAGGTCGAAACCGGTTCCTGCCGCACCTGCCGGAACGGATTCTGGGCCGGCGCGACGAACCGGTCGCGACCCACCGCGGGCGGCAGCGGGAAGGACGGGAAGCCCGGCCGGGCGAGCCGCGCGCCGGTTACCACCATCTCCCCCGAATGCGCGTAAATGGGCGGGGGCGTGGTTACCGATTGAACGACGACCGGCGGCGCGAACGCGGACGATCCGGGCAACGGTGCGGGTGTCGTCACTATGTCCGCGCCAGGCGGGGGAGGGGGCGGTGG
>NZ_JASCXF010000082.1:0-2292 GCF_030062225.1 Sphingomonas sp. 2R-10 | reverse complement strand
GTGCAGCGCCGCCACCACCCCCGCCAGTGCCGCGACCGCCGGGGCCAGCGCCGTCGCCGCCCGCCGGTCGACCGTTCCCCCGCGCGCCCGCGAAAGATGGTGGCGGATCGTCGCATCGATCCGCGCGACCTGATGTTCCCGCCGATCGCCGGCGAGGTCGAGCGCCAGCGTCGCCACCGGCGTCTTGAGCGCATGCGCCAGGTTCGCCGCCGCCCCCCGCGCCGTCGCCAGCGCCGCGCCCTGTTCGCGCACCAGTGCGTTCAGCTCGACCGCCAGCGGCCGCAATTCGTCGGGCTGGTCCTCGGGCACGTCCGCCGCCGCGCCCGATCGCACCGCCGCCACCCGGTCGCGCAACGCCCGCAGCGGCCGGAGCCCCAGCCGCAGCTGCACCAGCGTCGCCACCGCCAGCAGCAGCGCCACGATCGCCAGCGTCGCCAGCAGCGGCAGCAGCGCCCCGCGCAGCGGCCGCTCGATCGTCGCCCGCGGCACCGCCACGCCCAGCAGCACCGGCCCGGCGCTGCCCCGCCGCACCGTCATCAACCCGTGCAGCCGCGTACCGTCGTCCAGTTCGGTCTCGAACGGCCGCCCGATGTCGCGCTCGCCACCATGGCGCGGGCGCGGGCCGCCCGGCGGTCCCGCATCCGCGATCGGCAGCATCGCGCTCCCGAACGTCCCGCCCGGCGCACGGATCGTCCACACCCCGCCGCGCCCGAACGCCGCGGTCACCTCGTCCCGTGCCAGCAGCGCGCGGTCGACCGTCCCGTCGGGTCGCACCACCGCGCCCAGCAGCCGCAACCGGTCGGCCAGCCGTTCGTCGACGCCATGCGTCACGAACCGCTCCAGCACGCCACCGATCGCGACCCCCGCCACCGGCAGCGCGACCAGCGTCGTCGCGACCGACAGCGCCAGCATCCGGCCATGGATCGAACGGGGGATGGAACGCGGCAACCTCATGGCTTTCCCGCCGTCAGCCGGTATCCCCGCCCGCGCACCGTCTCGATCAACGGCGCGCCGATCTTCTTGCGCAGCCGCCCGATGATGACCTCGAGGCTGTTGGAATCGACATCGGCATCGCCCTCATACACCCGCTCCATCAGGTCGAGCCGCTCGATCACCGCCTCCTTCGCCAGCATCAGCGCCGCCAGCACCCGGTGCTCCAGCGCAGTCAGCCTGATCGGCAACCCGTCCAGCTCGAACACGCCGGTCTGCGTCTCGTACGCCAGCGGCCCGCACGCGATCCGCGTCGCGCCATGCCCGGCGGCGCGGCGCACCAGCGCGCGCAACCGCATCATCAGCTCCTCGATCCGGAACGGCTTGGTCAGGAAATCGTCGGCCCCCGCCTTGAACCCGGCGACCTTGTCCGACCATCCGTCGCGCGCGGTCAGCACCAGCACCGGCAGGTCGCGCCCTCCCTCGCGCCATCCCTTCAGCACCGCCGTCCCCTCCCGGTCGGGCAGCCCCAGGTCGAGCACCGCCACGTCATAGCGTTCGGTATCGCCCAGATGCTGCGCGTCGATCCCGCTCGGGCACAGATCGACCGCGCATTGCTCCGCCCGCAGCGCCCGCGCGATGGCCGGGCCCAGATCGGGATCGTCCTCGACAAGCAGGATACGCATGGCCTTTGCCTTCCTTACCGAGACCCCGTTCGTGCTGAGTAGGGGCTGAGCTTGTCGAAGACCCGTATCGAAGCATTGTTGCCGCGGACGGTCCTTCGATACGCCATTTCGACGTCGCTCAATGGCTACTCAGGACGAACGGCAGTGCCAATGCCAACGCTGCTTAAACCGAAACTGAACCGCCGGGTTCAGCGTGGCGAGGGGACGAATCGCCATAAGGGCTGCATCGAACAACCAAGGAGCGGAGCACATGGCGAAATTTTCCCTCGGCAGCCCGGCGAAACTGGGCCTCGGCGTCGCGATCGGCCTCGCCATCGGCGCGGCGGGCGGGGCGGGCGCGGTATCGCTGACCCGGCCGGCGGTCGAAATGGCGCCGACCGTGGCGACCCCGGTCGCGAAGCTGGCGGACGGCAGCGGCGTGGTGACGGTCAAGGGCCGCGTCGCGGAGGTCTATGGCGACCGTTTCGTGGTGCAGGACGCCAGCGGCCGTGCGATGGTCGATGGTGGCCGCGATGCAGCGGTGACGAAGGGTGCAGCGGTGCAGGTGCAGGGCCGCTACGACGATGGCCAGCTGCGCGCATCCTATGTCGTCGACGCCGCCGGCCGCGTCACTCCGGTCGGCCCACCCCCGCGCCGCCCCGGCCGCGGTCCCGACGGCCACGGCCCCGGCCCGCAC
>NZ_JASCXF010000081.1:0-2439 GCF_030062225.1 Sphingomonas sp. 2R-10 | reverse complement strand
CCTTGCGGTAGGGCCAGCGGTGGGGATGTTTGTCGCCTTTGACGAGGGCGCTGGCGGTGCGGGAAGTTGTAGGTTTTACGACCAGTCATACGAGCGCTCGTATGACTGGTCGGATGGAGGTGGTCGGCCGGGTGTCAGGTCGACGGCGATGGTCGGACGCAGAGAAGCTGGAGATTCTGGGCGAGGCGTTCCGCCCCGGTGTTCGGGTCTGCGACGTTATCGCGCGACGCGAGGTATCGAGCAGCCTGATCTACACGTGGCGCAAGCAATTGCGGGAGGGCAAGCTGGCGGGCGTCGTGGCTTCGGTGCCGGTGTTCGCCGAAGTGCAGGTGGCGGAACCGGTCGCGCCGACACCGCAGCCGGCATCATGTCCATCGGGGTTCATCCATATTGAACTGCCGGGTGGCGTGCGGGTGAGTGTGGATGCCGCAGTGGATGCAGGCGCGCTGGCACGGGTGCTGTCGGTGCTGCGATGAGCCCGGTGCCGCTACCGACGCGGGTGTTCCTGGCGTGCGGGATGACCGACATGCGCAAGGGGTTCGATGGCCTGGCGGTGCTGGTGCAGCAGGTGCTGGCGCAGAACCCGCATTCGGGTGCCTTGTTCGTGTTCCGCGGCAAGCGCGGTCATCTGGTCAAGCTGCTGTGGTTCGATGGGCAGGGTCTGTGCCTGTTTTCCAAGCGCCTCGACCGGGGCCGCTTCGTCTGGCCGGTGACCGCGACTGGCACGGTGACGCTGACGCCGGCGCAATTGTCGATGCTGCTGGAGGGCATCGACTGGCGACGCCCCGAGCGGACGTTCACGCCGACGCTGGCTGGCTGAGAACGGCGGTTTTACGCCGGTTTTGCTCGCCCGTTGCCATGCAATCTGCTATGAAACCCGGGTGTCGGAAGCGCCTGTTTCCCCTGCTGATGCCACCGCGCGGATCGCTGCGCTGGAGGCCTCGCTCGCCCGGGCGAATGCGGCACTTGCCGCCCGCGACCTGCTCATCGATACCTTGCGCGGACAGATCGCCCGACTGCGGCGGATGCAGTTCGGCGCCTCGTCCGAGAAGCTGGGACGCGAGATCGAGCAACTCGAACTGGCGCTGGAAGAGCTGGAGACGGAGCGTGACACTGCGGTGGTCGATGTCACTGCGGCCAGCGTAGCGGCGCGGCCGGTGCCCGTCCGCAGTCTGCCGGGGCACCTGCCGCGCGAGGAGGTCGTCCACGAACCGGCATCGGGCGCCTGCACCTGCCCGGATTGCGGTGGTGCGTTGCGCCCGCTGGGTATCGACGCGCACGAGATGCTCGACATCGTGCCGGTGCGCTGGCGTGTCGTGCGCAACGTCCGCCCCAAATACAGCTGCCGGGTGTGCGAGAAGATCGTCCAGGCGTCGGCACCGGTCAGCGCCGTGGCACGCGGCAAGGCCACGTTCGCGACACTGGCGCACGTCATCGTCTCGAAGTTCGACCATCATCTGCCGCTGTACCGCCAGGCCGAGATGATGACGGCGCAAGGGCTCGACATCGACCGCTCGACGTTGGCGGGCTGGGCCGGACAGGCCGCAGCACTCCTCGACCCCATCGTCGGCCGCATCCGTGACGAGTTGCTCAAGGCCGATAAGATCCATGCCGATGACACGCCCGTGCCGGTGCTCGACCCCGGCCGGGGCAAGACCGCGACCGGGCGGCTGTGGGTCTACGCGACCGACGACCGGGCATCCGGCAGCACGGCACCTCGTGCGACCTGGTATCGCTTCACGGCAGACCGCACTGCCGCGCACCCGCTGGCGCATCTCGCC
The DNA here is from genome assembly GCF_030062225.1 of Sphingomonas sp. 2R-10. NCBI lineage: Bacteria > Pseudomonadati > Pseudomonadota > Alphaproteobacteria > Sphingomonadales > Sphingomonadaceae > Sphingomonas > Sphingomonas sp. 2R-10. The sequence goes on along the minus strand of NZ_JASCXF010000081.1, from coordinate 658 downwards.
GGGTTTCGCGGCTTCCTCCAGGCCGATGCCTATGCCGGCTATGACGGGCTCTACCGCAGCGGTGTCACCGAGGTCGCGTGCTGGGCCCATTTCCGGCGCAAGGTCTTCGACCTCCACGAGCGGTCGCCCACACCGCTGACCACCGACATCCTCGAGCGGATCGGCACCCTTTATGCTGTCGAGGCCGAGGTTCGCGGCCAACCACCCGATGTGCGATGCCGAAGCCGTCAGGAGGACAGCCGGCCGCTGGTCGACGCCTTGCGCGAGGTGCTCGACGCTGCCCTGCGCCATCTGTCGCCCAGGTCCGACATGGCGAAAGCCATCGCCTACGGCACGAAACGCTGGCCGGCGCTGTCGCGCTTCCTCGATGATGGCCGCCTCGAGATCGACAACAACATCGCGGAGCATGCGCTGCGCGGTGTCGCGGTGGGGCGTCGCAACTGGCTGTTCGCCGGTTCTCGCGCAGGCGGCGAGCGCGCCGCGGCCATCTACACCGTCATACAGACCTGCAAGGCCAACAGTGTCGACCCGCAGGCCTATATCGCCGACGTCATCGCCAGGGTCGCAGGCGACTGGCCAACCAGCTGCTGGGATGAACTCATGCCCTGGAACTGGATGCCGCCGGTAGATCAGCCGACCGCACAAGCTGCATAATCCA
>NZ_JASCXF010000080.1:0-2482 GCF_030062225.1 Sphingomonas sp. 2R-10 | reverse complement strand
CGTAAGCGTGGCCGGCAGGCCGCCTTGCGGTAGCATTGGCATCCGGGATGCTTGTCGCCTTTGACGAGGGCGCGGACGGTGCGGGAAGTTTTCGGTACGACGACTGGTCATACGAGCACTCGTATGACCAGTCGCATGGATGTCGTTGGCCGGGTGTCGGGCCGGCGCCGATGGTCGGATGCGGAGAAGCTGGAGATTCTGGCCGAGGCGTTCCGCCCGGGGGTGCGGGTTTGCGATGTCATCGCGCGTCGCGAGGTATCGAGCAGCCTGATCTACACGTGGCGCAAGCAGTTGCGCGAAGGCCAGCTCGCCGGGGTGATGCCGTCGCTGCCGGTTTTTGCCGAGGTGCGGGTCGCTGAACCGGTTGCGCCGGCGCCGCAGTCGGCGCCATGCCCATCATCGGGGCTTATCCAGATCGACCTGCCGGACGGGGTGCGGGTGAGCGTTGATGCCCATGTGGATGCGGGTGCGCTGGCACGGGTGTTGTCGGTGCTGCGGTGAACCCGGTGCCGTTGCCGACGCGGGTGTTCCTGGCGTGCGGCGTGACCGACATGCGCAAGGGGTTCGATGGCTTGGCGGTGCTGGTGCAGCAGGTGCTGGCGCAGAACCCGCATTCGGGGGCGCTGTTTGCGTTTCGCGGCAAGCGGGGCCATCTGGTCAAGCTGCTGTGGTTCGACGGGCAAGGCCTGTGCCTGTTCTCGAAGCGTCTCGACCGTGGCCGCTTCGTCTGGCCGGTGACCGCGACCGGCACGGTGACGCTGACGCCGGCGCAATTGTCGATGCTGCTGGAGGGTATCGACTGGCGGCGGCCCGAGCGGACGTTCACGCCCACGCTGGCAGGGTAAAGCCGGCGGTTTCGCGTTGCTTTTGCTCGTCTGTCGGCAGGCGATCTGCTATGGAATCCGGGTGTCGGAAGCGTCCGTTTCCCCTGCTGATGCCACTGCGCGGATTGCCGCGCTGGAGGCTTCGCTCGCCCGGGCCAATGCCGCGCTCGCGGCCCGCGACCTGCTCATCGATATGCTGCGGGGGCAAATCGCGCGGTTGAGGCGGATGCAGTTCGGCGCCTCGTCCGAGAAGCTGGGGCGCGAGATCGAGCAGCTGGAACTGGCGCTGGAAGAGCTGGAGACGGAGCGCGATGCGCCTGTAGCCGAGGCTGCCGCCGGTGTAGCGGCACGACCATCTCCCGTCCGCAGCCTGCCGGACCATCTGCCGCGCAAGGAGGTCGTCCACGAGCCCATCTCGGGGGCCTGCACCTGCCCGGATTGCGGCGGGGCGCTCCGCCCGCTCGGCATGGATGCGCACGAGATGCTCGACATCGTGCCGGTGCGCTGGCGGGTCGTGCGCAACGCCCGTCCCAAATACAGTTGCCGGGTGTGCGAGAAGATCGTCCAGGCGCCCGCGCCGGTCAGCGCCGTCGCTCGCGGCAAGGCGACCTTCGCCACACTGGCGCATGTCGTCGTCTCCAAGTTCGACCACCATCTGCCGCTCTACCGCCAGGCCGAAATGATGGCCGCCCAGGGGCTCGATATCGACCGCTCGACGCTGGCCGGCTGGACCGGACAGGCCGCGGCGCTCCTCGACCCCATCGTCACGCGCATCCGGGATGAGGTCCTCAAGGCCGACAAGATCCACGCCGACGACACACCCGTGCCGGTGCTCGACCCCGGTCGAGGCAAAACCGCGACCGGGCGGCTGTGGGTGTACGCAGCCGACGACCGGGCGTCCGGCAGCACGGCGCCGCGTGCGACCTGGTATCGCTTCACGCCAGATCGCACCGCCGCGCATCCGCTGTCCCATCTCGCCGGCTTTCGCGGCTTTCTTCAGGCCGATGCCTATGCTGGTTATGACGGGCTCTACCGCAGCGGTGTTACCGAGGTCGCATGCTGGGCGCACTTCCGGCGCAAGGTCTTCGACCTGCACGAGCGTGTCCCGACGCCGCTGACCACCGACATCCTCGAGCGCATCGGCGCGCTTTATGCGGTCGAGGCCAAGCTGCGGGGTCGGCCACCCGATGAACGCCATCGCGGCCGACAGGAACGAAGCCGGCCACTGGTCGAGGCCTTGCGCGGAGTGTTCGACGCTGCGCTGCGCCACCTGTCGCCCAGATCGGATATGGCCAAAGCCATCGCCTACGGCACGAAGCGCTGGCCCGCGCTGTCGCGCTTCCTAGGTGACGGGCGGCTGGAGATCGACAACAACATCGCAGAGCGCGCGCTGCGCGGCATCGCCGTCGGGCGCCGCAACTGGCTGTTCGCCGGCTCACGCGCCGGTGGCGAGCGCGCTGCGGCCATCTACACCGTCATCCAGACCTGCAAGGCCAACGGCATCGACCCGCAGGCCTACATCACCGACGTCATCGCCAGGGTCGCCGACGACTGGCCCGCCAGTCGCTGGGACGAGTTGATGCCGTGGAACTGGATGCCCCCGGCAGATCAGCCGAACGCGCAAGCAGCATAATCTGCGGCCTTCACGCCCCGCTTAC
>NZ_JASCXF010000007.1:0-118863 GCF_030062225.1 Sphingomonas sp. 2R-10 | reverse complement strand
GCCCAGCCCCACGCCGCCGCCACGCCAGCCGCCGCCCCCGCCGCCCGCGCCGAGGCCGATCGACACCGGCGGGCGCTTTTCGACGAAGCCGCGCGAGGCGCGGGTGAAGGTGACGCCGACGATCAGGTCGGACGGCTGGGTGCCGGCGCGGGTGAAGCCGAGCTTTTCCATCTCGCGCGCGACGGCGTTGCCATAGGTCTGGAACTCGGGCGTGGCGGACATGCCGCTCGACACCGGTTCGACGGTGAAGGTACCGCGGGCGATCGGCTGGTTCAGGTGGAAGCGGGTGACGTCGACCGGCGCGACGCGCGATCCGGTGGTCGTGCACCCCGTGGCGAGGAGCGCCGCGACCGTCGCGACCCCGATTGCCCAACCCTGCTTCATGTCGTTCATCCTGCTTATGCCACAGCCTGTGTCATCCGATAACGCACCAACCATATGGTCGGGTTCATTGCGATGGTGTTTCGACATGCGGAGGCGATCCCATCTTGACGCAGGCGCCGACCGGCGATAGCTGGACGCCTCTTTTCCGGCCGTGCGAGCGGCCCATTTGCCGTTTGAGAGCCGTTCCCATGAAGATCGTCAATTCGCTGAAGTCGCTCAAGGATCGTCACCGGGACAACCGCGTGATCCGTCGCCGCGGGCGCATCTACGTCATCAACAAGACCAACCGCCGCTTCAAGGCCCGCCAGGGCTGATCCGGCGCAGGGCCTGGCCGCGTCGCGCGGCGGGCCCGGCGGTTTCGTACAGGCATCCGGCCCCGGCGGGTCGGGTGCCTGTTCGTATGTGTGCCCCTCGGCGATACTGCTGACGGTGTCGTCACTCCGGCCTTGATCGAAACCCCTGCGAAAGCCCTCAACCCGTACGCCGGCCTTCGCCGGGTACGGCGAGGCTTTGGCCCTGTTCGAGACGTCTCGGTCAAGACCGGGCTGACGGTAGGGGGCGGTTCGAGCCGGAACGGCCCGCTTACGCCGGCACGGTCGCGGCGGGGGCGTCGCCCAGTACGGCCCAGCCGGTCGGCCCCAGCACCTCCAGCGGACGGAACTTCGTCTTGTACGCCATGCGCGGCGACCCCTGTACCCAATAGCCGAGATAGACGTGCGGCAGCCCGCCGGCGCGGGCGCGGCGGATATGGTCGAGGATGATGAAGGTGCCGAGGCCCGGGCGCGCATCGTCGTCGGTTTCGAAGAAGCTGTAGACCATCGACAGCCCGTCGGCCTGTTCGTCGGTAATGCATGCGCCGACCAGCCGGCCGGGCACGCCGCCCTCGGCCGGCTCGCGATATTCGATGACCCATGACGTCACCGGCGAATGTTCGACCATGTCGGCGAAGTCCGATTCGTCCATCGCCGTCATGCCGCCGCCGGGATGGCGCGCCGAAAGGTAGCGGCGCAGCAGGCGGAACTGTTCGTCGGTCGCCCACGGCTTGCACGCGCGGATGTCGAGATCGGCGTGGCGGCGCATCAGCTTGCGCTGCGTCGCGTTCATCGTGAAGCCGCCCGCCACGACGCGGACCGACACGCAGGCGCTGCACCCGACGCAGCTGGGGCGATAGGCGACCGACTGGCTGCGGCGGAAACCGATGCGGCCCAGCGCCTCGTTCAGTTCGTCGGCATTGGGGCCGTTCAGTTCGGTAAAGACCTTCCGCTCCTGCCGCCCCGGCAGATAGGGGCAGGGGGCAGGCGAGGTTACGAAGAAGCGGGGAAAACGAAACGGCGCGGTCACCCGATGCTCCTGCGGTCGAGACGTTGTGAATCTAGCGGATCGCGGGGGATATGGCGATTACCCGACGTGCTGAAAAGCGCGTTAACCATCAATTCCGTTGCGCCGGTCAGGTCGCGGGCGGACCCTGCGGAAATTGCGGTATTCCGTCGGCCAGCGCCAGCCATGGCTGTTTCGATTCGATCCAGATGTGATCGGTCGGCGTGACGCGCTCGGGATGACCGTTCGTCCCGGGGGCTACGCCTTGCGAATCGCATGTCGATCCTGTGCCAGCGTTCGACAGACCGGCATGGCAGCGTCGCCCCAGCGAAGGCCGGGGCCTCCCGCGGCTCCTGCTGCGCCCTGTCAGCGGGAGATCCCAGCCTTCGCCGGGATGCCGTTCGCGGCCGGTTCCGCAGGGTCAGCCGCCGCCGGGAGGGCATCCGGGTTCAATGCGATGGCGTCGGTTGTCTACGCCAGTTCGACCGTGCTTACCTCGTACCCGCCCGCGCGCAGGCCATCGACGAGCCCGTCGAGATGTGCGCGGTCGCGGGTCTCGCATTCGATGTCGGTTATCAGGCCCTTGGCCGGCAGCGTCGTGAAGACGCGCTGGTGATAGACCTCGATGATGTTGACGGCGTGTTCGTGGAAGATCTTGGCGACGTGGAACAGCGCGCCGGGGCGGTCCTGCAACCGGATGCGCAGCCGCGCCAGCCGGCCCGACCGGGCGAGGTCGCGCAGCAGCACGTTGGCGAGCAGGCGGGTGTCGATATTGCCGCCGCACAGCACGACGCCGACGGTCTTGCCCCGGAACCGCTGTCCATGGCCCAGCAGCGCGGCGAGGCCGGCGGCGCCGGCACCCTCGACCACGGTCTTTTCGATCTGGACCAGCAGGCTGACGGCTTCCTCCAGCTGGCGTTCGCTGACCAGCACGATGTCGTCGACCAGCGCCGCCACGACCTGCGCGGTCAGGCCGCCGGGCTGCTTGACGGCGATCCCCTCCGCCAGCGTGTCGCCGGCGCAGTCCATGTCGGTGCCGTGCAGGCGGTTGTACATCGACGGGAACAGCTCGGCCTGCACGCCGACCACCTCGATCGGGCGCCCGGCGGCGCGGGCGACGGTCGCCATGCCGCTGATGAGGCCGCCGCCGCCGATCGGCACGACCAGCGTGTCGAGCTCGGGCACGTCCTCCAGCATTTCGAGCGCGACGGTCCCTTGCCCCGCCATGATCCGCGCGTCGTCGAACGGATGGACGAAGGTCAGGCCCTGCTCCGCCTCCAGCTTGCGGGCATGGGCATAGGCGGCGTCGAACGTCTCGCCCTCCAGCACCACGGTCGCGCCGTGGCTCTGCGTCTGCATCACCTTCACCGTCGGGGTCGGGCGCGGCATGACGATCGTCACCGGCACGCCCAGCCGGTTGCCGTGATAGGCGAGGCCCTGCGCATGGTTGCCGGCCGAGGCGGCGATCACGCCCTTCGACCGGGTGGCCTCGTCGAGTTGCAGCAGGGTGTTGAGCGCGCCGCGTTCCTTGTAGGCGGCGGTGAACTGAAGGTTTTCGAACTTGAGATAGACGGTGGCGCCGGTCAGTTGCGACAGGGTGCGGCTGACCAGGGTCGGCGTGCGGACGATCGATCCGCCGATCCGCATCGCCGCCGCACGTACATCGTCGACGGTGAGGGGCAGGGCGGGCGGAGCGATCGGGTTCGTAGCCATCGCGGGCGCGTAGCCTATTCGCGCCGACAGGGGAACCCATCCGCCCCGGCACGCGTCTCCCGAAAGACCTCTCAAGCCGGAAAGCCGAACGCCATGTCCGATACCGATCGCCGCACCTTCGTTACCGGTGCCGCCCTTGCAGGCGTGGCCGCCGCCGTTCCCGCATCGGCGCAGGGCGGGGGTGCCGCGGCCCCGACCAGCGCCGCCGCCGCGCATCCCAAGCCGCCCTTTCCGGTGCAGCGCCAACCGTGGCCGGGCCTTGCGTCCAAGATGACGCCGCGCCCCGACCATGGCGAGCAGAGCTACAAGGGATCGGGCCGGCTGGCGGGCAAGCGCGCGTTGATTACCGGTGGCGACAGCGGTATCGGCCGGGCCGCCGCCATCGCCTATGCTCGCGAAGGCGCCGATGTGGCGATCAACTATCTGCCTGCCGAGGAACCCGACGCACGCGAGGTCGTCGCGCTGATCCGCGCGGCAGGACGCAAGGCGGTGGCGATCCCCGGCGATCTGCGCGACGAAGGATTTTGTCGCAAGCTGGTGCAGCAGGCGACGGCGCAGCTGGGCGGGCTCGATATCCTCGTCAACAATGCCGCCCGGCAGCAGACCCGGCCCGATATCGCGTCGATCAGTTCGCAGGATTTCGACGATACGATGAAGACCAATGTCTATGCGCCGTTCTGGCTGACAAAGGCGGCGGTGGCGGTGATGGGGCCGGGCGCGGTGATCGTGAATACCTCGTCAGAACAAGCGGGCGATCCGTCGCCCGACATTGTCGACTATGCGCTGACGCGAGCGGCGGTGCTGAACTTCACCAAGGCGATGGCCAAACAGCTGGCGTCGAAAGGCATTCGCGTCAACGCGGTGGCGCCGGGACCGTTCTGGACGCCGTTGCAGGTGAGCGGCGGTGCGACACCGGAGAAGTTGCAGAGCTTCGGCGGCAGTTCGCCACTCGGGCGGCCGGGTCAGCCGGCGGAGATCGCCGGGCTGTACGTCGCGGCGGCCGATCCGGCGATCAGCTTTTCGACGGGGCAGATTTTCGGGGCGACCGGCGGGGGTGGGCAGCCGGCGTGATTTACCCGGGCCAAGCCGACCAACGGTACGTCATCCCAGCGCAGGCTGGAATTTCCCGGTTATCGCGGAGAGCAGGAGCCGCTTGAGGCCCCGGCCTTCGCCGGGGCGACGTACTGCGTGGATAGTGTGGCCGGCGCTTGCGGCCAATCCGTCCAGTGCGTCCGCAATATCGGCCCTTCCCCATGACGCGCGAAGCCCATAGACCGCTGGCCCATGGCAACACTTGCATTCATCGGCACCGGCGTCATGGGCGCGCCCATGGCCGGGCACCTCGTTTCCGCCGGCCATCAGGTCACCGTCTACAATCGCACCCGCGCCAAGGCCGACGCCTGGACGGCGCAGCATGGCGGCACCGTCGCGGATACGCCCGCCGCCGCTGCGCAAGGTGCCGATGCGGTGTTCGCGTGCGTCGGCAACGACGACGATCTGCGCGCGGTGACGCTGGGCAACGACGGTGCGTTCGGCGCGATGCGGGCAGGCGCGCTGTTCGCCGACCACACCACCGTATCGGCGGCGATCGCGCGCGAACTGGCGCAGGCGGGGGCCGGAAAGGGGCTGCTGGTGCTCGACGCGCCGGTGTCGGGCGGACAGGCGGGGGCCGAGAACGGCAAGCTGTCGATCATGTGCGGCGGTTCGGCCGAGGCTTTCGCCGCCGCCGAGCCGCTGATGCAGGCCTATGCGCAGCGCATCGTCCATGTCGGCGATGCGGGCGCGGGGCAGACGACCAAGATGGTCAACCAGATCTGCATCGCCGGGGTGCTGGGCGGATTGGCCGAAGCATTGCGGTTCGCGCAGGCGTCCGACCTCGACCTCGACAAGGTGCTGGACGCGGTGTCGGGCGGCGCGGCGCAGAGCTGGCAGATGGTCAATCGCTGGCCGACCATGGCGAAGGACCGGTTCGATTTCGGCTTCGCTATCGACTGGATGCGCAAGGACCTCGGCCTCGCGCTCGACGAATCGCGGCGCAACGGCGCGACCTTGCCGGTGACCGCGCTAGTCGATCAATTCTATGCCGAGGTGCAGGCCATGGGTGGCGGACGACAGGATACCAGCGCGCTGGTGCGGAGGATCGCGAAGTGATCCGGCAGGCTCTTGCCGTCGCCGCGCTGCTGCTGGCGGGAACGGCGCAGGCCGACGGGCTGATCGACAACGTGTCGGGCGTGGCGCTCGATTCGCGGGGGCAGGTGGTGCGCTTCGGCGGCATCCTGGTCGATCGCGAGGGCAAGGTCGTGCGGCTGGTGCCCAAGGGCGAGAAGGCACCGAAGAAGCTGGACTGGCGCAGCGACATGAAGGGGCAGATCGTGATGCCCGGCATGATCGACGCGCACGGCCATGTGATGTCGCTGGGCTATCGCGCACTCGAACTCGACCTGTCGAACACGAAGTCGCTGGCCGAGGCGCAGGGCGCGATCCAGTCCTATGCGCGCGCCAACGGCAACCGGCCATGGGTGACGGGTGGCGGCTGGAATCAGGAGGCGTGGGGGCTGGGGCGTTTCCCGACCGCCGCCGAACTGGATGCGGCGGCGGGCGACAAGCCGGTGCTGCTGGAACGCGCCGACGGCCATGCGGTGTGGGCGAACACCGCGGCGATGAAGGCGGCGGGGATCACCGCGAAGACCGTCGCGCCGGCGGGCGGGCGCATCGAATTGCTGCCGAACGGCCAGCCTTCGGGCGTGTTCGTCGACAGCGCCGCCAGCCTGTTCGATGCCGCCAGACCGAAACCGTCCCCGCGCGAACGCAACGCCGCGTTCCTGAAGGCGCAGGACCTGCTGCTGTCGAACGGCATCACCGCGACCGCCGACATGGGCACGTCGGTCGACGACTGGCAGGTGTTCCGGCGGATGGGCGATATCGGCCAGCTGCGCGTGCGGATCATGAGCTATGCGATGGGGCTGGAGCCGGCGCTGACCATCGCCGGGGCCGGGCCGACGCCGTGGCTGTATGGCGACCGGCTGCGCATGGGCGGGATCAAGCTGTACGCCGACGGGGCGCTGGGATCGCGCGGGGCGTGGCTGAAGGCGCCCTATGCCGATGCGCCGAAGCAGACCGGGCTGTCGTTCATCAACGATACTACCCTGCTGAACCTGCTGAGCCGCGGCACGATGGATGGGTTCCAGTTCGCGATCCATGCGATCGGCGACCGCGCCAACCGGCAGGTGCTGGACGCGATCGACGAGCTGGCATCGTCGTACAAGGACGACCGCCGCTGGCGGATCGAACATGCGCAGGTGATCGATCCCGCCGACCTGCCGCGGCTGGGACGCAACGGCATCGTCGCATCGATGCAGCCGGTCCACGCGACCGGCGACCGGACCATGGCCGAGGCGCGGCTGGGGCCGGCGCGGCTGACCGGCGCCTATGCGTGGGCGACGGTGCTGCGCGATGGCGGGCGGCTGGCGTTCGGGTCGGACTATCCGGTCGAGAACCCGAACCCGTTCGTCGGCTGGGCGGCTGCGTTCACCCGCGAGGATGCCAATGGGCAGCCGCCGGGCGGGTGGCGGCCGGAGGAAAAGGTGACGCGCGAACAGGCGTGGAAGGCGTTCACCCAGGACGCAGCGTTCGCCGGGTTCGCGGAACAGCGTTTCGGATCGCTGCTGCCGGGGCAGAAGGCGGACTTCATCGTCGTCGATCGCGATCCGGTGACCGCGACGCCTGCGGAACTGCGGACGACCAGGGTGATCGAGACATGGGTCGGCGGGTACAAGGCGTGGCCGTTGAAGGAGGAGCCGAAGGCGACCGGGCGCTGAAAGTCATCCCGTGGCGGGGAGGATTAATGTGCCATCGCGGTACGGTCTGGATTGCCGGGGTGCGCGACCGGGGCGCTTGCCCTACATGGGTCCGGACAGGAGGATCGATGCGAGCGTCTTTGCGAACCGGATTGGGCGTGGCGTTGCTGGTCGGCGTGGCGGGCGCGACCGCGGGCGGGGCGGCGATGCTGCTGGGTGCGGCCAGGCCTGCGCCGGCCGCACTGGTCGCAAAAGTGGCGGCAGCGCCGATCGCCCGCCCGAGTCCGCAACCGGTCGCAACGCCGATCGCCCAGTCCACCCCGGCACCGGAAGCGATGGTGGTCCGCCGCGTGCTCGATATCGACGGGCCGTTCACCCATGGCCGCTGGGTCTGGGACGAGGACGGCGCACCGGCCACCGGCAAGCTGGTGGTGACCATCGACCTCGATGCGCAGGTGCTGTCGGTCTTCCGCGACGGCTATGAGATCGGCGCGGCGGTGGTGCTGTACGGCGCGGACTGGAAGCCGACGCCGCTCGGCGCGCTCAAGATCACGCAGAAGGATGCCGACCATGTCAGCAACCTCTATGGCGCGCCGATGCCGTACATGCTGCGGCTGACCAACGACGGCATCTCGATCCACGGCAGCGACGTGCAGGAAGGTGCGGCGACGCATGGCTGCATTGGCGTGCCGACGGCGTTCGCGAAGAAGTTGTTCAACGCGGCGCGGCTGGGCGATCGGGTCATCATCACCAACGGCAAGCGGTTGCAGATGGGTGGGGCGATTACGGCGTAGTTGGCCGCATTATCCGCCATCCGTTCGCTCCGAGCTTGTCGAGAACCGTAGTCGAGAAGGGGGCGCCCCGAACGGGGTTGCCCCGAACGGGGTGTTCTCGACAAGCTCGAAGCTGCTCGAACCGAACGGGGTAGGTAGCAACGAAGGCAGAGGTAGCGGTCGGGCAGCCGCCTTACGCGACCGCCGCCTCCACCATCTCGTCCGGTTCGCGCAGCACATAGCCGCGGCCCCAGACGGTTTCGATATAGTTGTCGCCTTCGCATGCCATGCTGAGCTTCTTGCGCAGCTTGCAGATGAAGACGTCGATGATCTTGAGTTCGGGCTCGTCCATCCCGCCATAGAGATGGTTGAGGAACATTTCCTTGGTCAGTGTCGTGCCCTTGCGCAGCGAGAGCAGCTCGAGCATCGCGTATTCCTTGCCCGTCAGGTGGACGCGCGCGCCGTCGACGTCGACCGTCTTGGCATCGAGATTCACCGAGAGCTTGCCGGTGCGGATCACCGATTGCGAATGCCCCTTCGACCGGCGGACCACGGCGTGGATGCGCGCGATCAGTTCCTCGCGGTGGAACGGCTTGGTCACGTAATCGTCGGCGCCGAAGCCGAACGAGCGGACCTTCGAATCCATCTCGTCAATGCCCGACAGGATCAGGACCGGGGTCTGCACCCGCGCCACCCGCAGCTTCTTCAGCACGTCATAGCCGTGCATGTCGGGCAGGTTCAGGTCGAGCAGGATGATATCGTAATCGTACAGCTTGCCCAGATCGAGGCCCTCTTCGCCCAGATCGGTCGTGTAGATATTGAATCCTTCGGTCGTCAGCATGAGCTCGATCGCCTTGGCGGTCGTCGGCTCGTCCTCGATCAACAGCACGCGCATCGGCTTACTTCCCCCGTTTCGCGGCGCGCTATCGTCCCTGACCGGCGCGCGACAAAAACATTAACGTAAAGACCTATGAAGGCAAAAGGTTAATTTCTTCCTAATCGAAAACACTTCGTAAATTCCGTTGGTTAAGCGGAAAGAAGGTTCCAGTCCCAGAAACGGCCGGATGCGGCGAAGGTTTAGGGAAATCAACGCAGGTTGCACGACCGCCGGAATCGGTCGGACAGATAGTCGATCAGCGCCTCGACCCGTGCCGGACGCAGCGTGCCGGGCGGGGTCAGCAGGTGCAGCGCCACGCCGCCGCTGCTCCATTCGGCGAGCACCGGTTCCAGCCGGCCTGCGGCGATATCGGCATCGACGAGAAAGTCGGGCAAGCGCGCGATGCCGAGTCCGGCGCACAGTGCGGGCAGCATCGCCTCGCCATTGTTGGTCGCCAGCGGACCGGTGGGGCGGACCGCGACCTCCTCCTCGCCGCGGCGGAAGTGCCAGATCGGGTTGGGGAGGTTGGTGTAGCCGAAACAGTCATGGTCGCCGAGATCGGCGGGATGCGTCGGGCGGCCGCGGGCATCCCAATAGGCAGGCGCGGCGACGATGCGGATCGCGACGGGGGCAAGGCGGCGGGCGCGCAGCGTGCTGTCGGGCAGGTCGGCGATGCGCAGCGCCACGTCGATCCCCTCCGCGACGATATCGACCTTGGCATCGGACAGCGTCAGATCGATCTCGACGCCGGGATGCAGTTTCAGAAAGTCGGCGATGGCGGGCGCGACATGGGCGAGTCCGAACGACATCGGCGCCGCGACCCGGACCAGCCCGGTCGGGGCGGCGGCGGCATCGCGCGCCTGTTCCTCCGCGCCCTGCGCCTCGGCGAGGATGCGCGCGGCGCGTTCGGCGAGCGACTGGCCGGCGTCGCTGAGCGTCAGGCGGCGCGAGGTGCGGTGGAACAGCGTGGTGCCGAGCGATGCCTCCAGCCGGGCCACCGCCTTCGACACCGTCGCCTTCGACACGCCGATCGACTGGGCGGCGGCGCTGAACGACCGATGTTCCACGACGCAGGCGAACATCGCCCAGGCTTCGAAATCGGGTAGTCGCATATGCCCTCCGTGCGAAACGATCGGTTTCCGACGTTTCCATTTACGTCATGATCGCGCCGCCTATCTTGGGGGTCAAGCAAGGAGATCGACGATGATCGAGAAACGCAATTTCGACAGCCTGGGCCATGCCGATCACGGCTGGCTGAACGCCCGCCATCATTTCAGCTTCGCCAATTACCACGATCCGGCGCGGATGAGCTGGGGCGCGATCCGGGTGTGGAACGACGACGAGATTGCCGCCAACAGCGGCTTTCCGGCGCACCCGCACAAGGACATGGAGATCATCACCTATGTCCGTTCCGGCGCGATCACCCATCAGGACTCGCTGGGCAACAAGGGCCGTACCGCCGCCGGCGACGTGCAGGTGATGAGCGCGGGCACCGGCGTGCGCCACGCCGAATATAATCTCGAGCCCGAGACGACGCGGATCTTCCAGATCTGGATCGAGCCGCGGCAGAAGGGCGGCGCGCCGGCATGGGGCGCCAAGCCGTTTCCCAAGGGCGAGCGGTCGGGGAAGTTCGTCACGCTGGCCAGCGGCTTCGACGAGGATGGCGACGCGCTGCGCATCCGGGCGGAGGCGCGGGTACTGGGCGCGACGCTGAACGCCGGCGAGAGCGTGGAACACAGCGTGGGGGCGGGGCGTCACGCCTATCTCGTCGCGGCGACCGGTGCGTTCACGATCGACGGCGTGGCCTTTCAGGCGCGCGACGGGGTCGCCTTGTCGGGCGGGCAGACCGTCACCATCACCGCGACCGAGGACAGCGAGATCGTCCTGGTCGATTCCGAATAACCGCAAGGGAGTAACCCCATGTCGAAGGTACTGGTTCTCTATTATTCGTCCTATGGCCATATCGCGACGATGGCCGACGCCGTCGCCGAAGGCGCTCGGGCCGGCGGGGCCGAAGTCGATGTCCGCCGGGTGCGCGAAACCGCACCCGACGAGGTCGCCAAATCGGCGGGCTTCCGGGTCGCCGATCATCACGACCTGCTGACCGATCCGAACGAACTGACCAACTATGACGCGGTCATCGTCGGCACCGGCACCCGTTATGGCCGGATGTCGAGCCAGATGGCGGCGTTCTGGGACACGACCGGCGGCGTGTGGGCGAAGGGTGGCCTTGTCGGCAAGATCGGCGGCGCCTTCACCTCCACCGCGACGCAGCATGGCGGGCAGGAGACGACGCTGTTTTCAATCATCACCAACCTGTTGCACCATGGCATGACCATCGTCGGGCTCGACTATGCCTATGAAGGCCATACCGGGCTGGACGAGGTCAACGGGTCGACCCCCTATGGAGCGTCGACGATCGCCGGTGGCGACGGCAGCCGCCAGCCGACCGAGATCGAACTGGGCGGCGCGCGCCATCAGGGCAAGCGGATCGCCGAGCTGGCGACGAAGGTGTTCGGGTAATCGAAGGGGGCGGCCGATGGGTCGCCCCGCTTCATCAAACTCGCTTCAGACGACGATGCAGTCGAGCGACAAGGACGTAGAATCCTTGCCGCCGCGTCCAAGGCGCCAGCGCTCGGCAATTGGGGCCTCGGCAAGTAGTTCGGGCGGGCCGTCGTCAAACTCGCCATACCACCATGCACCGTTGTCTAGCGAACGCAGGGTCGGCATTATGGCTTCGGCCACATCAAAGATTCGCTTCGTTCGCAGTTCGGACGTCTGGTCGTCAGTTCCGTCAGGGAAAGGAGCAACGGGACGGACCGATAGGGGGCGGTCGAATGCCTGCTGGGCAAGCGCGCCGTCGACGCCCACGAAACTTGCCAGATAGCTCGCCACCCGTTGAGCAACGCGATACCCCGGCCGGGCGCGGCCCGGCCCCCGGGGTGGCGGGCCGCTCGCCCATGCAGCCAAGCTGCGTTGCAGACGAACCTTGGCGATCTCCCCGATCAATCTTCCACCGATGTCGCGCGCTTCGAATGGAACCGGTTTGGATCGAATTTCTCGATGGCGGGGGTTGAGGTTGCTGACCGCGATAGCGCGTTCGATCCCATTGACGATCGGGTTATGTGCCGCGGCGGCATCGACATCCGGCACCGCGAAGAACAGTGTATTTGCAAGCAGATTTCCCAGCGCCCGTCGAACCTGCCGGTCTTCCGTCAGAAGGGGGAGTGCATAGATCGCACTATGCGGTGTGCCGGAAGCGATACCGGTCGCCCGCAACCGGCCATGCTGAGTCTTGTCGCTATTGTTATTGATTCCGAACAGCACATGCCGCGTCATGCTGCTTTTGGGCGAACCAAACGTGCTCCCGGGATACAGTGAATATGTCAGTTGCTTGCCCAGCTTGAATTGCAGGAAGGCAACTCGCGCCGGTCGTCCGGTAATGGCCGGCAAGTCCAGAGGTATATCCCATCCGTGGTGCTTCTCGCCCTTCAGACTCAGTCCCGTCGCATAGATTGAAGGGCCGACTACCGTCGAAGGTGCCATCGGACGGGGCATTGCACCCCACAGGATCGACCATATTCCGTGGCCCAACGACAGCAGTTCATGCGTCGTGTTGATTTCAAGTGTCTTTTCGGTCAGTCCCATGGCGACCGGGTCATATCGGCCGGTTTGGCAAACGACAGCGTTATTCAGTCCAATCCGGGTGCGGCCGGAAACCGCGTCCGCGCCTGCAGGAAGATCGCGCGGGCCGGTGCCGCACCTGCTTCGGTCGCGGCGGTGCCGACCCAGCGCCAGTGCCATGGCTCCCATTTCACCTGCTGCCGGTTGCCCCCCGGGAACGACATCTCGAACCCGTATTTCGCGGCATTGGCGCGCAGCCAGCGGCCGGCGGTGGTGGCGGCGAAGCAGGCTTCGGCGTTGCAGGCGGTCGAGGTGCTGGTGCCGAAATCGATGACATAGCCGGTCGAATGCTCGCTGTGCCCCGGTGGCGCGGAGGCCCAAGCGCGTTCGGCGAAGCTGCCCGACCCGTTCACGCCGATTCCGCCGCAAAAGGTGATGCGTTGCAACGCTTCCGACCGGTGGCAAGATACCGCGCGCAGCGTGCCGGCGACCGCCGGATCGGCATCGGCGGCGGCGAGCAGGCGGGCCAGATCGGGCAGCATCGCCGGATGCACCTTGCACGACCCGCCGAGCGTCGCCGGCGCCTCGATCAGCGCCGTTGCCGGCATGTCGGGATAGGGGAAATGGTTGAAGAGCCGGCCGTCGCCGGTCCGCTGCACGGTGCCGCGATTGCACAGCGCGACCGGTCCGGTCTGCGGTGCCGGCTGCACGGGCACCACGACCCGCGGCGGCGCGGTCGGCGCACAGGCCGGGAGGACGAGACAGGCGAGGAGCGGGGATCGGCGCACAAAAGTCTCCGGCAGGCGCGGCGGGGCCGCATACGCGCACTGGCATGGTGTCGCCAACGATGGCAAGGGAGCGCAATGCTCGACGACCTGGTACTGTTCATCGATGGCGAGGCGATCGTCCTCGACAAGCCCGCCGGCCTGCCGGTCGATCCGCCACGCGACGGGTCGCCGAGCATCGTCGCGCGGGCCGGCGAACTGCGCTTCACCTTTCAACGCGAACCGACACCGGTACACCGGCTGGACCGCGATACCAGCGGCTGCCTGTTGCTCGCGCGCAATCCCAAGGCGCATGCGCGGTTCCAGCAGGCGTTCGAACAGGGGCGGGTGACGAAGCGCTATCTGGCGATCCTCGACGGCATTCCGGCCGGCGAATCGGGTGAGATCGACCTGGCGCTGGCGAAGGTCAGCACCGCCGAGACCGGCTGGCGCATGGTCGGCGATGCGCAGGGCAAGCCGGCGCGGACCAACTGGCGCGTGCTGCGCACCATCGACGACCGGGCGCTGGTTGCGCTGTTCCCCGAAACGGGGCGCACCCACCAGATCCGCGTCCACATGGCCGAGGGGCTGGGCTGTCCGGTGGCGGGCGATCCGGTGTACGGCCGGGGCGGACGGTCGGGGATGCTGCTCCACGCCGTCGGACTGACGATACCGCGCGACAACAAGCCGGCGATCGACGTGACCGCGCCGTGGCCGAAGAGCTTCATCGCGGCGGGGTTCGACGAGGCCTGACATGCCGCGCATCCCGATCACGCGGTCGATTTCGATCGATAGCGGCGAGCTGGTGGAGAGCTTTACGCGCGCGTCGGGGCCGGGCGGGCAGCATGTGAACACGACCGACAGCGCGGTGCTGCTGCGCTTCGACGTCGTCGCGTCGCCGGGGTTGCCGGAGGCGGTCAAGCATCGGCTGGCGGTGCTGGCCGGATCGCGGCTGACCAAGGACGGGGTGCTGACGCTGCGCGCCGATGCGTCGCGCTCGCAGGAGATGAACCGGCGCGAGGTGCGCGAACGGCTGTTCGACCTGATCCGCGAGGCGACGATCGTTCCGAAGAAGCGCCGCGCGACCAAGCCGACCAGAGCGTCGCAGGTGCGGCGGGTCGATGCGAAGAAGGGGCGGGCGCAGGTCAAGGCGGGGCGGGGGAAGGTGAAGTTCGACTGACGTCGTCCCCGTGCCGGAGAGGATTGTGTGCCGCCAGCCCGGCGCTACATACACGCCCATGTACCAGTTCGACATTTCCGGCGGCGCCAAGGGCGACCTGTATCGCGATCTCCTCTCGGCGCTCGATGCGCTGACGGCGGACGAGCGCGACGCCATCGCCAACATGGCGAACGCGTCGGCGCTGTTGATGCAGTATCTGCCCGACCTGAACTGGGCGGGCTTCTATCGGCTGGTCGGGGACGAGCTGGTGCTGGGGCCGTTTCAGGGCAAGGCGGCGTGCATCCGCATCGCCATGGGCCGTGGGGTTTGTGGGACGGCGGCGGAGCGGCGGACGACGCAGCTGGTCGCCGACGTCCATGCCTTTCCGGGGCATATCGCCTGCGATGCCGACAGCCGCAGCGAGCTGGTGGTGCCGATCGTGGTCGACGACCGGCTGGTCGGGGTACTCGATCTGGACAGCCCGTTGCCCGGACGCTTCGATGCCGCGGACCAGGCGGGATGCGAGGCGCTGGTCGGGTTGCTGGCGTCGCGGATCGGCTGATCTGCCCCGGGGCGGGACGGTCCGCAGGGCAATCGATGGATTGGCCGGGAACCGGGGGGCGTGGTAAGGTTTCGGCAACCATAGTCATGCCCGCAGGGTGCGGGTTTCAGGGAGCCGACCGGCCGATGCGCACGCCGACCTTTGCCGCCGCCATGGCGATGTTCGCCACCACCGCCCTGTCGGGCGGGGTCGCCCAGGCGCAGCGCGTGGGGCAGGCGCCCGAGGCGCGGCCGGGGCGTCCGGCCTTGTATCCGGGACAGGCGCGGGTCAATCTGCCGGGGCCGCGTTGGGGCGGGAAGGTGCGCGGGCGCTGGTATGGCGGCAATTACGCGCCGGGTGGCTGGGCGGCGTATCGCACGCCGGTGCGCGGCTGGATGCTGCCGCGCTATTGGGTCGCGCCGAGCTTCTTCGTGCAGGACTGGCCGGTGTACGGGCTGACGCGGCCGCAACCGGGCTATGGCTGGTATCGCTATTACGACGATGCGGTGCTTGCCGATCGTGACGGGCGGGTGGTCGATTACCGCCGCGGGATCGACTGGGACGGGCGCGACGATGGCCGCTATGTCCGCGACGACCGCGCCTATGACAGCTATCGCGCGCAGCCCGACCTGCCGCCGCCGCCGGTGGTCGCGCGCCGTGACGACGGGGTCGGCGGGGCGGTGATCGGTGGCGTGGCGGGGGCGGTCGCCGGCAACGTCATCGCCGGACGCGGCAATCGACTGGGCGGGACGGTGCTGGGCGCAGGGGTAGGGGCGCTGTCCGGGACCGCGATCGACCGGGCGGAGGACCGCCGTGCGTCGCCGCCGCCTCCGCCGTTGCCACGGCGGGAACTGCAGCCGGGCTATGGCGCCGACTATCCGCTGCCCGGCGACGAGATGCCGGTGGCGCCGGACGATGGCTATTATGGCGAGCCGGGCTATGACGCGCCACCGCCGGGGGTGGTGTTCGGCCCGATGCGCGAACAGGTGCAGCCGGTCCGTCCCCGCGCGCGCGGTGGCTATGTCGAGCGGCATGTCGGCGCGCCGCCGGTCGCGCGCAGCTATACGACGACCACGACGACCGAAGGGCCGGGGGGGTATGTCGCGGACGGATATTATTATCCGCCGCGCACGGTGACGACGGTGACGGTCGAAAGCCAGCCGGTGGTCACGACCACGACCGAGGAGGTCGTGACTTATACGTCGGAGCGCCGGGCACCGCGCCGGGTACAGCGCTCGAAGCTGTTGCGGCGGTAGGCGATCAACGCGGGGCGCGTCCGGCAAAGGTCGGGACGCTCTCCGCGCCGCCGGCCGACAGCGACGAGACGGCGACGAAGTGATCGTCGACGATCACGCCCCTGAGCACTGCCTGCGCGCCGGTGACGTCGCGGCTGTCGGTCCAGCCCTGCGCATCGTTGCGCCGCCAGCGGATGCGATAGCCCGCCGCATTCGCCACGGGCGACCAGCGGACGGTCGTATCGGTCGATAGCGCGCCGTCGATCGATACGCCGGTCGGTGCGGCCGGGGCTGCGGCGAGGCGGGCGATCGTCGCGACGTTGATCGCGGTCACCTTTGCCAGATAGGGGAAGTCCATCCGGTCGATCGTGTCGCCATAGATGCGCGTGCCGTCGCGGCGCAGGTCCTGATGCTGCGCATCGTAATTCTCGACGCCGACCGAGAAACGGATCGCGGGATAGCCGAGCTTCAGGAAGGGTTCGTGGTCGCCACCGCGGCCGAACCGGTCGGGGCGGCGGTCGAGAAACACGTCGAGGCCGCCGGGCAGCGTCGCCGCGACCGAATCGACCGTCTTGGCCAGCGCGCGCGACGGACCGTCATCCTCGCCGCCCGCAGCGCGCCGGGCGATTTGCTGCTCGATCGTTTCCGAAGCGCGGATGCCTTCGGAAAAGACGCGGACGCGGTCGGCGACGCGGCGGCCGTCCTGGCCCAGCGTGTTGCCGACGATGTCGTTGTTCAGCACGGCGGTGACGGTCCAGCCGCGTTCCTTCGCGGTTTCGGCGAGGAGTTGCGCGCCCCACAGTCCCTGCTCCTCGCCCGACAGCGCGGCATAGACGATGGTCGCATCGAACTTCTCCTTCGACAGGATGCGCGCGGCCTCCAGCACCAGCGCCACGCCCGATGCGTCGTCGTTCGCGCCCGGCGCGTCGCTGGTCGCGTCCATGACGTTGCTGACGCGGCTGTCGATATGGCCCATGACGATCACGACGCGTTTCGGGTCGCTGCCCTGCTGGAACCCGAGCACGTCGACGACCTTTACCCCGTTTGGCGCACGCGGGCCGGTGAAGCCGCGCGCGATGTTGGCGACGGTGATGCAGTCGCCGCAGCCCGATCCGATCCGCGTCAGTTCGCTGGCGAACCAGCGTCGCGCCGCGCCGATGCCGCGCTTTGGATCATCGGGGTCGGAGGCGGTGTGCCGCGTGCCGAACGACACCAGCGTCGCGACATCGGCGCGCAGTCGTTCGCGGCGGGGGGTGTCGCGCGCGTCGGCGGCGGTGGCGAGGAACAGGGCGGACAGCAGGAGGATCGATCGCATCGGCGGAGGATGACGCCATCGCGAACCGGGTCAACCGGTTTCGCGCGATACCCATCCTCGCGTAAAACCCATCATCCAAATGGGCAATCGTGCAGAAATAGAATGTTCGGTTTCGTTTTTTGCAATTGCTAACGGATGCGTTGCGATGCACAACGACTGTGCCTTTCAGGCATCCTCTCCTAAAACTTTTCAAGGGTCGGTTCGCCGGCCCTTTTTTTTGTGCGCGCTCCGCGCTAACGGCCTCTCACCAGCGCTGCGCTGAATTATAAGAGAGGATGTGCCGGATACCCGGCGAACAGCAGCAGCCCGCGGGGGATCGAGCGCGAATCGCAGCTCTCCCCCGCACGGTATCCCTGAACATCGGCGGATCGCCATTCCGGTCCGGACGGCTGGAGTATTCGATTCGTCATACGGGACTTGTTCGGGGTTCAACGCGCGGCCAGCGGTGGAACTGGATGCTCCGGGGACCTATCGTTCGGCAGGGCGCACCCCGGAACAGGTCGAGACCTCTGCAGAAGCCTTCAATCCGTGTGCCGGCGAAGGCCGGGGTCCAGTTCGAAGACTTTTCCGTATCTTGCCAATGCCCCCAACTGGGCCCCGGCCTTCGCCGGGGTGCGGCGAGGAATCGGCTCTGTTCGAGACGTTCGCAGGGGTCTCGAACAGCTCCGGGATGACAAGAGGGCTGTAGAGAGCGTCCAGCCGGATCATGAAAGTGCTGGCGCGGTCAACGCACCGACATTGCTGCCGATCACACCCGTGTCGAACGCGACGTGCAGTCATGGCCGGACATCAGCTCAGCCGGTCGATCCCTGCGCGGTCGAGGCTGCCGGGAACGATCATCAGCGGCACGGGCAGCGCGCCGGCGTCGGTGCCGGCGAAGTGGGTGACGAGGGGGCCGGGCGATCCGGTCGCGGCGGCGCCCAGCACCAGCGCGGCGATCTCGGGATTGGCGGCGATCATCTCGCGCACGATTCGCGGGCCGTCGCCGATCCGCACCGTCAGATGCGGCTGCAGCCCCGATTCGGCGATCAGCGTGCCCGCCGCCGCCTGTACCAGCGCCTCGGCGCGTTCCTTCGCCTCCTCCTCGATCGTCGCCTGCACGCCGCCCCATGGCGCGAACTCCTGCGGTTCGACCAGCGCCAGCACCTCGACCCCGCCATTGGTCTTGACCGCACGCCGCGCGGCGAAGCGCAGGGCGACCGCGCTTTCCGGGCTTTCGTCGACGACCACAAGATATGTACGCATGTGCCTTCCCCTGACGCTACGGTTCATGCGCCGGTTCGGTCGCGGGGCGCAAGGGTGGTGGCGGGGCTTGACCCGGAGCCGCCCGGCGGCGAAGAGGCGCTCACGAGCCTGAGAGGACCACTCTGCCCCATGCCGATCGAGATCAAGATGCCCGCCCTGTCCCCCACCATGGAAGAGGGGACGCTGGCCAAATGGCTGGTGAAGGAAGGTGATACCGTCAAGTCAGGCGACATCATGGCGGAAATCGAAACCGACAAGGCGACGATGGAATTCGAAGCCGTCGACGAAGGCACGATCGGCAAGGTGCTGGTGGCCGAGGGCACCGACAATGTGAAGGTCGGCGCGGTCATCGCGATCCTGCTCGAGGAAGGCGAGGACGCCTCCGCCATCGACGCGGCGCCCACGAAGGCCGAAACCCCCGAGCCGGCCGACGACCAGTTCAAGGGCAAGCCCGACGCGACCGATCCGAACAAGACCGGCAGCGAGGCGAAGCCCGCGCCCGCCGGCACGTCGGACCATGGCCGCCCGGCCGGTGCCGGTGCCGCGCAGGCCGATGGCGGTCGCGTGAAGGCGAGCCCGCTGGCGCGTCGCATCGCCGCCGACAAGGGCCTCGAACTGTCGGGCATCGCCGGCAGCGGTCCCAACGGCCGCATCGTCAAGGCGGACGTCGAGAACGCCAAGCCGGGTCAGGCAAGCGGACCCAAGGCCGAAGCAGCCGCGCCCGCGCCGCAGGCTGCGGCATCGGCCCCTGCCGCCGAAGCGCCCAAGCCTGCCGCGGTGTGGTTCGACGATTCGATCCCGCACACGGTCGAGAAGCTGTCGAACATCCGCAAGACGATCGCGCGTCGCCTGACCGAATCGAAGCAGCAGGTGCCGCACATCTATCTGACGGTCGACATCCGTCTGGATGCGCTGCTCAAGCTGCGCGGCGACCTGAACAAGTCGCTCGACGCACGTGGCGTGAAGCTGTCGGTCAACGACCTGCTGATAAAGGCGCTGGGCGTCGCGCTGGAGAACAGTCCGAAGTGCAACGTCACCTTCCTCGGCAACGAGATGGTGCAGTATGCGCGCGCCGACGTGTCGGTGGCGGTGTCGACGCCGACCGGCCTCATCACGCCGATCATCCGCGATGCCGCGAACAAGGGAGTCGCGAAGATCAGCAGCGAGATGAAGGACCTGGCGGGCCGCGCCAAGGAGAACAAGCTGAAGCCCGAGGAGTATCAGGGCGGCACCGCGTCGCTCAGCAACATGGGCATGTTCGGCATCAAGCAGTTCGAGGCGGTCATCAACCCGCCGCAGGGCATGATCCTGGCGGTCGGTGCCGGTGAGAAGCGCCCGTACATCGTCGACGACGCGCTGGGCGTGGCGACGGTGATGACCGCGACCGGCAGCTTCGACCACCGCGCGATCGACGGGGCGGACGGTGCCGAGATGCTGAAGCTGTTCAAGGCGCTGGTGGAGTCGCCGCTCGGCCTGATCGCGTAAATGCGCACCCGGCTGCTGACCGAGATCGTGCATGTCGTCGCGGGGATCGCGGCGGCATGGGCGATCGGGTCGCTGTCGGCGTGGTCGTATCCGCTGGGGCGGCGCGATATCTGGACGGTGACATGGGTGGCGATGGTTGTCGTGCTGGTGCTGGGCGTCCGGCAGGTGCAACGCGCGATGGCGGACGAACGCGCGAAGGGGGCAGGGTATGATGGTCGACGATAACGCCACCCCGCCGACCGGCCAGCCCGCGCTGCGTGTGACGGCGATGCCGGCGGACACCAACCCCTATGGCGACATCTTCGGCGGGTGGATCATGTCGCAGATGGACATGGCCGCAGGGCTGGTCGCGGCACGCCATTCAAAGGGGCGGGCGGTGACGATCGCGGTCGACGCGATGCAGTTTTATGCCCCCGTCGCGGTCGGCGACGAAGTGTCGGTCTATACCGATCTGGTCAAGGTCGGCCGTTCGTCGATGACGATCGAGGTCGTGGCGTGGCGCCGCGACCGCTTCGGCGAGGCGCTCGATCGGGTGACGCAGGCCCGCTTCGTGTTCGTTGCGATCGACGACGACCGCAGGCCGCGGGCGATCGAGGGGTGAGCGGCGTGGCGTCGATTCCCTCCCCCCGCGTGGGGGAGGGAGGGGCCCGCCGCGAAGCGGTGGGAGGGAGAGGGGGTGTTCCCTTGGCCCGTGCCCGCACCATGCGGAGCAATCCGACGGATGCCGAACGCGCGCTGTGGCGGGTGCTGCGCAACCGGCGACTGGCAGCGTACAAGTTCCGCCGGCAACAGCCGATCGGACGCTACATCGTCGATTTCGTCTGTTTCGAACGACGGCTGATCGTCGAAGCCGATGGATCGCAGCACATCGACAGCGCCTATGATCGCGACAGCGACCACTGGCTGACCGAAGAGGGCTTTCGCGTCCTGCGACTGTTCAATACCGATATTCTCGACAATCCAGAGGGCGTCTGCACCGCGATCCTCGTCGCGCTGCACGGCGTGGGGAACGGCATCGAGCCGTCCCCCACGCCACCCCTCTCCCCAGCCCTCCCCCGCAAGGGGGGGAGGGAGCCCCAGGAGCATTTGAATGGCTGATACCTATGACCTCATCGTGCTCGGTTCGGGCCCCGGCGGCTATGTCGCGGCGATCCGTGCGAGCCAGCTGGGCCTGAAGGTCGCGATCGTCGAGCGCGAGCGGCTGGGCGGCATCTGCCTCAACTGGGGCTGCATCCCGACCAAGGCGCTGCTGCGGTCGGCCGAAATCTATCATTACATGATGCATGCCGCGCAGTACGGCCTGTCGAACGAGAAGCCGTCGTTCGACCTCGCCAAGGTGGTCGATCGCAGCCGCAAGGTCGCGGGCCAGCTGAACGCGGGCGTAAAGGGGCTGATGAAGAAGAACAAGGTCGCCGTCCACGAGGGCGTCGGCACGATCACAGCGAAGGGCAAGCTGTCGGTCAAGCAGGGCGACAAGACGACCGAGCTGGAAGCGAAGCACATCATCATTGCGACCGGCGCGCGCGCCCGCGACCTGCCGTTCGCCAAGGCGGATGGCGCCAAGATCTGGACCTATCGCCACGCGATGGTGCCGCCCGAAATGCCGACGAAGCTGCTGGTCATCGGATCGGGCGCGATCGGCGTCGAGTTCGCCAGCTTCTACAACGACATGGGCGCCGACGTGACCATCGTCGAGATGCTCGACCGGATCATGCCGGTCGAGGATGCCGAAGTCAGCGAGTTCATGCACAAGGCGCTGACCAAGCAGGGCATGACGATCAAGACCAAGTCGGGTCTTGAAAAGCTGGAAGCCAGCCCGGCGGGCGTGAAGGCGGCGATCAAGGGGCCGGACGGCAAGGTCGAGCAGGTCGAGTTCAGCCACGCGATCGTCGCGATCGGCATCGTGCCGAACACCGAGAATATCGGGCTGGAGACGCTGAAGATCGAGGCCGAGCGTGGCCACGTCAAGACCGACGGCTATGGCAGGACCAATGTCGATGGCATCTGGGCAATCGGCGACGTGACGGGTGCCCCGTGGCTGGCGCACAAGGCGAGCCATGAGGGCGTGATCGCCGCCGAGGCGATCGCCCAGGCGCTGGGCAACAAGGACGTGCATCCGCACGCGATGGACAAGAACAACATCCCGGGCTGCACCTATGCCCGGCCGCAGGTCGCCAGCGTGGGCTTCACCGAGGCGAAGGCCAAGGAAGCGGGCTACAGCGTCAAGGTCGGCAAGTTCCCGTTCATCGGCAACGGCAAGGCGATCGCGCTGGGCGAGGCCGAGGGCTTCGTGAAGACGGTGTTCGATGCGAAGACCGGCGAGCTGTTGGGCGCGCACATGGTCGGTGCGGAAGTGACCGAGATGATCCAGGGCTATGTCATCGCCCGCCAGCTCGAAACGACCGAGAAGGAACTGACCGAAACGGTGTTCGCGCACCCGACGATTTCCGAATCGATGCACGAGTCGGTGCTGGGCGCATACGGCCGCACGCTGCATATGTAGGACGTCATCGGAGCGTCATAATCGGCTCTTGACCCGTGCCGTGCCGCAGCGGCATGGCGCGGGTCCATGAAGTCCTTCCTGCCCGCGGCGATCGTCGCATCCTTCGTGGTCACACCGCCGGCCGCGGCGCAGACGGTGCAGGAATTGCAGCGGCAGATCGACGAGCTGAAGGCGGTGATCGCCGAGATGAAGGCGGCGCAGGCGGCCGCGAAACCGCCCGTCATGGCCGCCGCGCCCGCGACCCCGCCGGCCCCGGCCGCGCCGGAATCCGCCGTGCCGACGCAGGTCGCCGCCGCGCCGGCCGCTGCCGCCGCACCGCAACACGAGCAGTGGTACGACCGCATCCGCCTGCGCGGCTATACCCAGTTGCGGCTGAACGAGATCATCCGCGGCGACCGGACCGCGCCCGACGGCGTCGCACGGCTGCGGTCGGTGCACGACAGCGGCATCGGCGACGACACCGGCTTCACCTTTCGCCGTATCCGCCTGATCCTGCAGGGCGATCTGGGCGACCGGGTGTCGTTCTACCTCCAGCCCGACTTCGCGACCGCGGTAACCAGCCAGTCGGTCGGCGAGCGGCGCGAGGGGTTCCTGCAACTGCGCGACGCGTATGTCGACGCGTTCCTCGATCGCGACAAGCGGTTCCGCCTGCGCTTCGGCCAGTCGAAGGTGCCGTTCGGGTGGGAGAATATGCAGTCGTCGTCCAACCGGCTGACGCTCGACCGCAGCGACGCGATCAACAGCGGCGTGCCGAGCGAGCGCGATATCGGAGTCGTCGCCTATTACACGCCGACCTATGTCGAGGACATCTGGGAACGGCTGACCGACGACGGGCAGAAGCTGTTCGGCAATTACGGCGCGTTCGGCGTCGGCATCTATAACGGGCAGGGGATCAATCGCGAGGAAGCGAACGACGCGGTGATGGCGGTCGCGCTGGCGACATGGCCGTTCGAGATCGGCGGGGGCCGGGTGCTGGAGGTCGGCGGCAGCGCCTATACCAACCGCGTCCAGCCCGAGGTGCGCACCGGCGGGGTGAGCGAGGCGAGCTTCGCCGACGACCGCGTCGGGCTGCACGCGATCCTGTATCCCGCGCCGTTGGGGTTCCAGGCGGAATGGAACTGGGGACGCGGGCCGGAATATGACCGGGCGCTGCGCGCGATCACGACGAAGCCGCTGCACGGCGGCTATGTGCAGGCGATGGCGCGGATCAAGGCGTCGCCGGTCGGACCGTTCATGCCCTATGCCCGGTGGCAGACCTATCGCGGCGGGTGGAAGGCGGCGGTCAATGCGCCGCGGCTGGAAACCGACGAGATCGAGCTGGGGATCGAGTTCCAGCCGGTGCCTGCGCTGGAATGGACGATCGCCTATGCGCGGATGGACCGCGCCGAGGCGGACGAGCGGCGTTTGGGGCGCGCCGAGGGCGATGTGTTCCGGACGCAGTTGCAGTTGAATTATTAGGACTTTCAGGGCGTCGCGCCGCCAAAGGTCACAAAAGTCACACTCGTGCGCCATTTGCGCGGGGTGGGTAGCGGCAGTGTCAAAGAGCGCGGCCGGGCAATAGCTGGCGCGGAGACTGGCAGGAGTACGGACTGTAGGAAAGCAGGGTTTCCTTGTGGGATCGCCTGTCCGTTCGTCGATAGACAATGGGTGGCCGCCCGCGACGGGGTGGAACTTAATCAACGGATGGCAACCCGGGCCTTGTTCTGCGGTCCGAACGAGAGGGAGCAGTTGATGCCCCGTACCCGGGTAACCGTAACGCCGCAGCAGGTCCGCCGCCGGGCATTGGCGATCGCCCGCGTCCTCAAGATTTAAGCGACCAGCTACGCCGGACGTGAGCGCCAAGCATATCACATCATGTCGCATCTGGCGGGCATGCCGACCGTCCGGGATAAGGCACGGCGACGCGCCTATGGGACAGAAGTGCTGGAGAATGCCGCGAAGTTGATGCCGCTGGACCACCCCAGGAATGGTCAGTTCCATTGGCGACTTCGCGAGTTGGTTATTTCGATGCAGGAATTTCCAGCTTGGCACGCCATCCTTCGCAAGGACAATAAGTCGCTGGTCAATGACTATCTGAACCTTCGGCTGATAGTGGGTGGGATGAGCCTGGCAGGAATGGGTGGCCTTGCAGGTATCGGCGGTGATGCGATCAAGGGGGGGATTGCTGGCGGACAACGCGCCGCTACTGCCAGTGCCGGCCGCGTAGGAAATGTCGTCCGGGGCGCCCTAAGCGGCGGACGAGGCGCTGCTACCGGTGGATTGGCCGGTACGCTTGGTTTGGTATGGGTCGTAGGATCCGTGGCATATGTTGCAATCGAGCAGAACATGATCGACCTCGGTAATGAGATCACTCGAAGGTATCAGGAGCAAAAGATGCCGGTCGAGCTCTATCAAAAGGCGTTTGGAGAGGATGTGCCAGTGCCGGAACAGTTCCTGACGCGCGTGCCGAGATTAAGGGATTTCTTGTTTGGCTGAGTTGTACGTTGTTGATCGTTCTGGTGTTCCTTATTCTGCAGGACGTGATCTCCGGCATTTGGTTGCGAATGATTACTTCGGGCATAATCGTAATCGTTCTAGCCATCATCGTGCCGGCAAACCTTGCGGAGATTCGATCACGACGGTAAAGTGCAATTGGCAAAAGTGACGAGGTGCCTTTGGCGGAGGGTGTGCGGTAACGGCTCCTGTCATGTTCCGTTACCAAAAGATGCCGGCCGTTGCAGGAGTGGCGTCTGGTGCAACGGGAAAGCCGCTGCTACCCCGCCGCCTTCGCGAGTCCCCGCGAAATCTGGAGTGCGGCGTTCAGCCGGGCCTGTGGGTCGCCGAAGTTGCGGCTGATGACCAGTCGCATGTCGGGGCGGAGTTTGGCGGTGCCGTTGAGCTTGTCGACATAGGCGAGCAGCCCCTCGACGCTGGGGAATTTGTCCTCGTGGAAGCTGACGATCGCGCCCTTTGCGCCGACGTCGATCTTGGCGACGCACGCCTTTTTCGCGTTCAGCTTCGCTTCGATCAGTTGCAGCAGATTGGCGGTGGCGACCGGTAGCGTGCCGAAGCGGTCGATCAGTTCGGTAGCGAAGGCGTCGATGCCGGCGCGGTCCTCGACATCGTTGAGGCGGCGATAAAGGCCCATGCGCAGGTCGAGGTCGGGAACATACTCCTCCGGGATCAGAATCGGTGCATCGACGGTGATCGCGGGCGAGAAGTCCTTGGGCTTGTCGTCGCGCAGGCCGCCGGCCTTGGCGTCGAGGATCGCCTCCTCCAGCATCGACTGGTAGAGTTCGAAGCCGACTTCCTTGATATGGCCGGACTGTTCGTCGCCGAGCATGTTGCCGGCGCCGCGAATGTCGAGGTCGTGCGACGCAAGCTGGAAGCCGGCGCCGAGCGATTCGAGGTCGGACAACACCTTCAGCCGCTTTTCCGCCGCTTCGCTGACCAGCCGTTCGGGGGGTGTGGTCATGTACGCATAGGCGCGGGTCTTCGACCGGCCGACGCGGCCGCGCAGCTGGTAGAGTTGCGCCAGGCCGAACTTGTCGGCGCGGTTGATGATGAGCGTGTTGGCCGAGGGGATGTCGAGGCCGGATTCCACGATGGTGGTCGATACCAGCAGGTCGTAGCGCTTGTCGTAGAAAGCCGACATGCGTTCCTCGACCTCGGTCGGAGCCATTTGCCCATGGGCGACGACGTAGCGGATTTCGGGAATTTCCTGCGTCAGGAACTTCTCGATATCGGGCAGGTCGGCGATGCGCGGGGTGACGAAATACGCCTGCCCGCCGCGATAATGTTCGCGCAGCAACGCCTCGCGCAGCACCACCGGGTCCCATGGCATGATGTAGGTGCGCACCGCGAGGCGATCAACCGGCGGGGTCTGGATCACCGACAGTTCGCGCAGGCCCGACATCGCCATCTGCAACGTGCGGGGGATCGGGGTGGCGGTGAGCGTCAGGACGTGGACGTCGGCCTTCATCGCCTTCAGCCGTTCCTTGTGCGTCACGCCGAAACGCTGTTCCTCGTCGACGATGACGAGGCCGAGGCGCTTGAAAACGACCTGTTTCGACAGCACGGCATGGGTGCCGACCACCACGTCGATGGTGCCATTGGCGAGGCCGTCGCGGACCTTCTTCGCCTCGGTCGCGGTGACGAGGCGGCTGAGGCGGCCGATTTCGAGCGGGAAGCCTTCGAAGCGGGCCTTGAAGTTGTTGTAGTGCTGGCGCGCGAGGAGCGTGGTCGGGCAGACGATCGCGACCTGCATCCCGGCCATGGCGGCGACGAAGGCGGCGCGCAGCGCCACCTCGGTCTTGCCGAAGCCGACATCGCCGACGACCAGCCGGTCCATCGGGCGACCCGCGCCCAAGTCTTCGAGGACGTCGGCGATGGCGCGTTCCTGATCGTCGGTCTCCTGATAGGGGAAACGGTCGACGAAGGCGGGATAGCCGCCGCTGTCGGGTTCGGCGATATCGGCGGGGCGCATCGCGCGCTTGGCGGCGGTGGCGATCAGGTCGCCCGCGATCTCGCGGATGCGATCCTTCATCCGCGCCTTGCGCCGCTGCCATGCCTCGCCGCCCAGACGGTCGAGCGATGCGCCTTCCTCGCCAGCGCCGTAGCGGCTGAGGACTTCGAGGTTCTCGACCGGCACGTAGAGCTTGTCGCCGCCGGCATATTCGAGCTGGACGCAGTCGTGCGGGGCCTTTGCCACCGGCACCTGCGTCAGCCCGACATAGCGACCGATGCCGTGGTCGGCATGGACGACGAGGTCGCCGGGCGACAGGGTGGCGAGTTCCTGGAGAAAGGCGTCGGTATTCTTGCGGCGTTTGGCGCGGCGGACGAGGCGGTCGCCGAGCATGTCCTGTTCTGTCAGCACCGCGAGCGTTTCGGCGGTGAAGCCGTGGTCGAGCGGCAGGACGACGAACGACACGGTCGACTTCGCGCCGCCCAGCGCCTGCTGCCACGTCTCGACGGTCGACACGCCGGTCAGGTCGTGATCGGCGAGCAGGCCCATCAGCCGTTCGCGCGCGCCCTCCGAATAGCTGGCGAGAATCGGCTTGCGACCCTGTTTGCGCAGCGAAGCGATATGATCGACGACGGCTTCGTAGATATTCGCCTGTTGCGTGCGTTCGGGGGTGAAGTCGCGGGGGCCGTCGACCTCGAAATCCAGCGAGGTGGCGCTGTCGGGGGCGTGGAACGGCGTGACCTGATGCGCGGCGGTGTCCGACAGGCGGTCGGTCCATTCCTCCACCGACAGGTAGAGCGCATTGGGGAGCAGCGGGCGGTAGCTGCCCGGATCGCTGGTCTGCGCGCGGACACGGTTGGTGTGATAATCGGCGATCGATTCGAAACGCTGTTCGGCGGCGGCGGGGACGCCGGCGTCACGGACGATGACCGCTTCGGGGGAAAGGTGGTCGAAGAAGGTTTCCAGCCGGTCTTCGAAGAAGGGCAGCCAGTGTTCCATGCCCGACAGGCGGCGGCCGTCGCTGATCGCCTGATAGATCGGATCGCCGGTCGCGGTCGCGCCGAATTTCTCGCGGTAGCGGGTGCGGAAGCGCTTGATCGAGTCCTCGTCGAGCAGCGCTTCGGAGGCGGGGAGCAGGGTGAAGCCGTCGACGCGGCCGGTGGTGCGCTGGTCCTCTGGCGAAAAGGTGCGGACGGTTTCGATCTCGTCGCCGAAGAAGTCGAGGCGCAGGCCGACCTCGGAGCCCGAGGGCCACAGGTCGACAAGGCCACCGCGCACGGCGAATTCGCCCGCGTCGTGGACGGTATCGACGCGGTTGTAGCCGTTGGCCTGCAACAGCGCGGACAGGCGGGGGAGCGAGATGCGCTCGCCCGGGGCGAGGCGCGCGACGAGTTGGCGGATGCGGAACGGGGTCAGCGTGCGCTGGCTGGCGGCGTTGACGGTGGTGACGATCAGGCGCGGGCCCTTTGCCGCACCCTGCATCGCGTGGAGTGCCGCGAGGCGTTCGGCCATCGAGCGCAGCGTGGGGCTGGCCCGGTCATAGGGCAGGCAGTCCCATGCCGGGAATTGCAGGACGACCAGGTCGGGGGCGAAGAACGGCGCGGTCGTGGCGACGGCGCGCATCGCCGCTTCGTCGGGCGCGATGTAGATCAGGTCGCCCTTCGCGCCGCGCGCGAGGTCGGCGAGCAGGACAGGGAGAAAGCCGCCCGGAACGCCCGCAAGGGTCAGCGAACGGGGAGCGGAGAGGATTTTGGAGAGGTCGGGCATCGGGTTCCTGATCGGCGACGGCCATCGCGCATGTGCCGTTTGCCCTGAGTAGCTATTGAGCTTGTCGAAAGAGCGTATCGAAGGGTGGGTTCCGCACGGTGCTTCGATACGAGCCTTCGACAAGCTCAGTCTCTACTCAGCATGAACGGATTTTGTTCAATCTCCAGTCAGCGGCTGACCGGCACGAAATCCATTTTCCGCATCGCGTGCAGCACCGGATGGTCGAACGGCGCAGGCGCGGGCTGGACGCCCATCGCCCATGCCATGATGTCGACATCCTGTTCTTCGAGGAACACCTCGAACCAGTCCATGTCGGCGTCGCTCCACGTCGCCGAATGCGCATCGAAATAACCGCCGATCATCAGGTCGGCTTCGCGGGTGCCGCGATGCCAGCTGCGGAATTTCAGGCGCTTGAGGCGGGTTTCGCGGTCCATGGGCTTCCAATAGCGATTGACCGGCGGACGCTGGAAGCGGACGCCGGTTAGGATTAGGGCGAGATAGTCATGCGTCCCGATCTGCTCAACCCGCTGTTTGCCGAAGTCACCTCGTTAAAGGGGGTCGGCCCCGCGCTGGCCAAGCCGCTGGAGCGGTTGAAGCTCGGCCGGGTGGTGGATGTCGCGTTCCACCTGCCGACCGGCTGGGTCGAACGGTTGAAGCGCGACGAACTGATGGTGCAGGATGCCGGGCGGGTGATCGCGATTCCCCTGACCGCGACCGATTACCGGGTCAGCGCCGGGCGGGGACCGACGCGGGTGCAGGCGGCGGACAAGCACGGCAATATCGTCAACCTGACGTATTTCGGCGGATCGTCGGGATGGGTGAAGAAGCTGTTCCCGCTGGGCGAGACGCGGATCGTGTCGGGCAAGCTGGAGACGTACGGGCAGGAATTGCAGATGGTCCATCCCGACCATGTGCTGCCGGTGGACGAGGCCGACAGCCTGCCCGAGCGCGAGGCGATCTATCCGTTGTCGGAGGGGCTGACGTCGCGCCGGGTCGGGCAACTGGCGGCGCAGGCGATCGAACGCGCGCCCGAGATGCCCGAATGGATCGAGCCGAGCCTGCTGGCGAAGCATGACTGGCCGGCGTGGAAAGCGGCGCTGGCGCGCATCCATGCCGATCCGGCCGATGCGAAGGCGCGCGAGCGGCTGGCCTATGACGAGGTGTTCGCCAACCAGCTGGCGCTGTTGCTGGTGCGCGGCGAGGCGCGGGCGCGCAAAGGGCGGTCGCTGACCGGCGACGGGCGGCTGCGGGCGAAGCTCGACCTGCCGTACCAGCCGACCGGCGCACAGTCGCGGACGATCGGCGAGATCGAGGGCGACATGGCGCAGACCCAGCCGATGCTGCGGCTGCTGCAAGGGGACGTCGGGTCGGGCAAGACGCTGGTCGCGCTGATGGCGCTGCTGATCGCGGTCGAGGGCGGGGCGCAGGGGGCGTTGCTGGCGCCGACCGAAATCCTTGCGCGGCAACATTATGCGACGTTGCAGCGGCAGCTGGCCGGGACCGGTGTGACCGTCGCCGCGCTGACCGGACGCGACAAGGGGCGGGTGCGCGAGGGCGTGCTGATGGGGCTGGCCGACGGGTCGATCGATATCCTGATCGGCACGCACGCGATCTTTCAGGAAGCGGTCGGATATCGCGACCTGGGGCTGGTGGTGGTCGACGAACAGCATCGCTTCGGCGTGGCGCAGCGGATGATGTTGCAGGCCAAGGCGGTGCGCCCGCCGCACCTGCTGGTGATGACCGCGACGCCGATCCCGCGCACGCTGACGCTGGCGCAATATGGCGAGATGGACGTCAGCCGGCTGGACGAGATGCCGCCGGGGCGTGAGCCGATCGAGACGGTGGTGATGTCCGAGGACAAGCTGGACGCGGTGGTCGACGGGCTGGCGCGGCACCTGTCGGCGGGGAAGCAGGCGTATTGGGTGTGCCCGCTGGTCGAGGAGAGCGAGAAGTCCGACCTCGCCGCCGCCGAGGCGCGGGCGGAGGTGCTGCGGGCGCGCTTCGGCGACAAGGTGGCGCTGGTCCATGGGCGGATGAAGCCGATCGAGAAGGACGCGGTGATGGCCGGGTTCTCGGCGGCGCGCGCGGGTGTGCTGGTGGCGACGACGGTGATCGAGGTGGGCGTCGACGTGCCGAACGCCACGCTGATCGTGATCGAGGCGGCGGACCGGTTCGGGCTGGCGCAGTTGCACCAGTTGCGCGGGCGCGTGGGGCGCGGCGGAGGCAAGTCGGTATGCCTTTTGCTGCGGGGGAACGCGCTGTCGGAGACGTCGCGGGCAAGGCTGGCGCTGATGCGCGAGAGCAATGACGGATTCCGGATCGCCGAGGAGGATCTGCGGCTGCGTGGCGGCGGCGAGCTGCTGGGGACGCGGCAGTCGGGGGAGGCGATGTTCCGGCTGGCCAGCCCCGAAATGCTGGCCGAGCTGCTGCCAGTCGCCAATGCCGATGCGCGGTTGCTGGTGGATCGTGATGGCGGGCTGGAAGGGCCGCGCGGGCAGGCGGCGCGGGTGGCGTTGTACCTGTTCGAGCGCGATGCGGGGGTGGGGCGGTTGCGGTCGGGGTGACTCTTTCGTCACTCCCGCGGAGGCGGGAGTCCATATGCGCTGACGTTGCGGATGGAGCCGGACGGTTGGCGTGTATGGATTCCCGCCTTCGCGGGAATGACGATTTGGGAGCGGGTGCTCGCCCGAACCAACCGTCATTCCGGCGTAGGCCGGAATCCATTGTGTCGGGTGCTGGCGATCGTTCGCAACGTCACCTATCCATGGATTCCGGCTTTCGCCGGAATGACGTTGGGGTTGGTTGCGCGGTTGCGTCGCAGCCGATAGCGCAAGTGCCCATGAACGTCCTCGCCCCGCTCATCCTCGCCCTGCTCGGCGGTATCGGCCTTGCCGTGCAGCCGCCGACCAATGCGGCGCTCGGGCGGAGCGTCGGGTCGGTGCTGCTGGCGGCGCTGGTGTCGTTCGCTGTGGGGACCATGATCCTGATCGGGGTGTGGCTGGTCGCCGACCGGACGCCGCTGGCGAACCTGCGCGAGGCGCGGCCGTGGATGTTCCTCGGCGGGGCGTATGGCGCGTTCTTCGTCACGGCGGCGGCGTTTGCCGCGCCGCGGTTGGGGCTGGCGTCGATGCTGACGATCATGATCGCGACGCAGCTGATCGCCGCGCTGGTCATCGACCGGTTCGGGTTGATCGGACTGCCGCGGACGTCGATCAGCGGGTTGCGGCTGGTCGGGGTGGCGCTGGTGCTGGTGGGCGCGGTGCTGGTTCGGCGGGGGTAGGTCGTCCTACCTTACGCTCACTCCGTTTGCTTCGAGCGTAGGTTCGAGCCTGTCGAGAACCGTAGTCGAGAAGGGGTGCCCCAAGCGACCCGTTCTCGACGGACGCTTCTCGACAGGCTCGAAGCTGCTCGAACCGAACGGGTGGGCGGGGGGTGAGGGTAGGGTAAGCCCTACGCCGCCGGCGTCAGCAGGCCGTGATGCTTCTTGCCCGCCGACACGCGCACCGGCGAGTCGACCGCGATCACCTGTGCCTCGTCGACGACCTTCTCGCCATCGACGCGCGCGCCGCCGCCCTTGATGAGGCGGCGGGCCTCGCCCTTCGACGCGGCGAGGCCGAGTGCCACCAGCGCGTCGACGACGTTGATCGCGCCTTCGACGGCGAAGGTCGGCAGCGTGTCGCCCGCCGATCCCTCCTCGAAGGTGCGGCGGGCGGTTTCGGCGGCTTGCGTCGCGGCGTCGGCACCGCGGCACATCGCGGTGGCTTCGTTGGCGAGGATCTTCTTTGCCTCGTTGATCTCGGCGCCCGGCAGCGCTTCCAGCCGGGCGATCTCGTCGAGCGGCAGGTCGGTGAACAGGCGCAGGAAGCGGCCGACGTCGCGGTCGTCGGTGTTGCGCCAGAACTGCCAGTAATCGAAGTGCGGCAACTGGTCCTCGTGCAGCCAGACCGCGCCCGACATGGTCTTGCCCATCTTGCCGCCGTCCGCCGTGGTGATGAGCGGGGTGGTGACGCCGTACACCTCGGTCCCATCCATGCGGCGCGCCAGTTCGATGCCGTTGACGATGTTGCCCCACTGGTCGCTGCCGCCCATCTGCAACCGGCAGCCGTGGCGCTGCGCCAGCTCGCGGAAGTCATAGGCCTGCAAGATCATGTAGTTGAATTCGAGGAACGACAGCGACTGTTCGCGCTCTAACCGCAGTTTCACCGAATCGAACGACAGCATCCGGTTGACCGAGAAATGCTGGCCGACCTCGCGCAGGAAGGGGATGTATTCGAGCGCGTCGAGCCAGTCGGCATTGTCGACCATTACCGCGTCCGACGGGCCGTCGCCGAAGGTCAGGAAGCGTTCGAAGATGCGCTTGATCGACGCGACGTTGCTGGCGATGCCGTCCTCGGCGAGCAGCTTGCGCGCCTCGTCCTTGAAGCTGGGGTCGCCGATCTTGCCGGTGCCGCC
Source organism: Sphingomonas sp. 2R-10 (assembly GCF_030062225.1). NCBI lineage: Bacteria > Pseudomonadati > Pseudomonadota > Alphaproteobacteria > Sphingomonadales > Sphingomonadaceae > Sphingomonas > Sphingomonas sp. 2R-10. The sequence continues at coordinate 85,468 of NZ_JASCXF010000007.1, read as the reverse complement.
GCCCATCAGCACGATCGGCTTGTGCCCGGCCTGCTGCATCCGGCGCAGCAGCATGATCTGCACGAGGCTGCCGACATGCAGCGACGGCGCGGTCGGATCGAAGCCGATATAGCCCGGCACGACCTGCTTCGCGGCCAGCGCGTCGAGGCCGGCGGCGTCGGTCAGCTGATGGATATAGCCCCGGTCGGACAGGGTGTTCAGCAGGTCGGAAGCATAGGTCATGCGCGCGTCTTTAGCGTCGCGATCGTACGCAAGTCCACGTATCTCGACTTGATGGGGCTGTGCGCGATACTAGGGGCAGTTAACGCGACCGGAGTTGCCCCATGCTTGCGATCGGCTTGATGTCTGGAACCTCGCTGGACGGCATCGACGCCGCGCTGATCGAGAGCGATGGCGAAGGCGGGGTGCGGCCGATCGCGTTCGTCGGCACGCCCTATGCCGACGCGGATCGCGCGGCACTGGTGGCGGCGACCGAGCTGGCGCTGCTGCTCGACGACCCGGGCGAGCATCCGTTGATCGCGCGGGCGGAGGCGGTGCTGACGCGCACCCATGCCGATGCGGTCGCCACGCTGCTGGACAAGGCGGGCGTCGAGGCGCGGGCGGTCGATGTGATCGGCTTTCACGGACAGACGGTGGCGCATCGCCCGGACAAGGGCTGGACGTGGCAGTTGGGCGACGGCGCGGCGCTGGCGACGGCCACGGGCATCGACGTCGTCGCCGACCTGCGCGTCGACGACGTGAAGGCGGGCGGGCAGGGGGCGCCGCTGCTGCCGATCTATCATGCCGCCCGTGCGGCGGGGATGGAGAAGCCGGTTGCGGTGCTCAACCTCGGCGGGGTCGGCAACATCACATATGTCGGCGAGGGCGACGAACTGATCGCGTTCGATACCGGGCCGGCCAACGGGCTGGTCGACAGCTGGGTCGAGGCGGAAAGCGGCGCGCGCTACGATGCCGGCGGGGCGCTGGCGGGATCGGGGCAGGTCGATCAGGCGGTGCTGACGGCGATGCTCGACCACCCCTTCTTCGACCTGGCCCATCCCAAGTCGCTCGACCGGCACGACTTCACGATCCAGCCGGCGCGCGGGCTGTCGGCGGCGGATGGCGCGGCGACGCTGACCGCGTTCACCGCCGCCTGCGTGGCCGAGGCGGTCGACCGGTTGCCGGCGCGGCCGAAACGGCTGCTGGTCGGCGGCGGCGGGCGGCACAATCCGGTGATGCTGGCGATGATCGCCGAGCGCACCGGGCTGGCCCCCGAACCCAGCGACGCGTCGGGATGGGACGGCGACGCGCTGGAGGCCGAAGGGTTCGCCTATCTGGCGATCCGGTCGCTGAAAGGGTTGCCGATCACCTTTCCGGGGACGACCGGGGTGGCCGCGCCGATGACCGGGGGAACGCTGTACCGCACGCAGCGCACGGGACTGGCGCTTCGCGTCGTCAGCGCCTAACCGCAACGCGATGCTGACCGGCCTTATTTTCGCGACCGAGGAAGCCGAGCACCAGCCCGGCGTGCTGGCGGCGACGCTGCCGTTCGGCGGCATGACGCTGATCGAATATCAGGCGCGGCTGCTGGTCGCGGCAGGTGCCGGGCAGTTGCTGGTCGCGGTCGGGCGGGTCACGCCCCCGCTGGCGGCGGCGGTCAACCGGATCGGGCGGCGCGGCGCCACGGTCGATATCGTCCGCACCGCCGAGGAGGCGAAGGCGAAGGTGCATCCGCTGGCGACGCTGGTCGCGCTGGCCGACGGGCTGGTCACGACCGATGCGGTGATCGCGGGCATGGCGCTGGAGCCGACCGATACGCTGCTGGTGACGCCCAATGGCGATGCGACCGCGGTCGAGCGGGTCGATGCCGATCATTGCTGGGCCGGGGTCGCGACGCTGTCAATCGCGCGGCTGGAGGATGCCGCGCGGCTGCCGCCCGAATATGATTTTCAGTCGACGCTGCTGCGCGTCGCGACGCAGGCACGCGCCGCGCACGTCCTGTTGCCGGCCAAGGCCGCGCGGTCGGGGCATGGCGTGGAGCGCGACGCGGGCACGCTGGAGGTGCGCAGCAAGGACGTGCTGGCGTCGCTGGCCGAACAGCGCACCGGGTGGATCGACCGCTATGTCTTCACGCCGGTCACCCGGCTGCTGCTCCCGCTGCTGGTGCGGCGCAAGGTGCCCGATGTCGCGATCGGCGCGGCGGGCGGGGTGCTGGGCGTGGCCGGGCTGGCAGCGATCCCGTTCTGGAGCGCGGGCGCGGCGACGGTGCTGTTGTTCCTGTCGATGGTGATCCTGTCGGCGGGGTCGCTGCTGGGCTGGCTGCGCGGCGAGGACGAACATGCCGCATGGCAGGAACGCGGGCTGGAGATACTGGGCGTGGCCGGGGTGCTGGGTGTCGGGCTGGTCCAGTCGCTGATCGTGCAGACGGGCACGGCGGGCGTGCTGGCGGTGGTCGGGGTGGCGGCGACGATCCTCGCGCGGCGGATGCCGGTCGCCCGTCCTCCATGGGCGGCGACGCCGGCGACGGCGCTGGTACTGCTCGCACCGTTCGCGCTGGCCGGAACATCGACGATCGGGCTGGCGTTGGTGGCGCTTCATTCGGGGGCGACGCTCGCACATGCCATCGAAATCCTGCGGCGAGAGGCTTAGCTTCGCCTTAACCGGGTAAGGTTAAAGCCAGAACCATGTCCATCGATCCGGTCGATCCCCGTGAAGCCAGCGCTTCCGCCCTCCTGCTGCTCGACCATGTCGCGGCGGCCGAACGGGCCGGGCATCGGCGCCTGCGGGCGGCGGCGGACCATTTCCACGTGCCCGACGATGCGCGGATCGACGATCGCACCGCCGCCGCGCTCGATTCGACGATGCGCGCGACGGTTGCCGGGGTCGATGCCGGGATACGCGACCATGCCGCGCGGCTGCTGACGTCGCGCGGGGAAGCGGCGCTGGCGCAGGGGCTGCGCACGGCGGGTTCGCCGTTCGACCGGGTGGTCCGGGCCGGACTGTTCCGCGATGCCGCGCTGTTCGGCGAACTGTACGCAAGGGTGCGGATGGACGCGCTGGCACGCGCGCTGCCGGTTACGGTCGCGGCGGGCGGCGACGGGCCGACGATGGTCGCGCGGCTGGCGCAGGCGAGCGACCGGCTGATCGCGGGTGCGGCGGTCGGGATGCTGGCGGCGCAGGCGCGGCGCGCCAGCGTGGTCGATGGCGTGCCCGCCGCGGTCGACCTGATCCGATCGCACCATGCCCGCATCGCGTGGTGGGTCGCGGCGGCGCTGCGCGAGATGGCCGGGGCGGGTGACCGCATCGCCGAGCTGGACGCCGCGCTGGCCGAATCGGTGCGGCGCGCGATCGATGCGCAGGGCGAACTGGTGCCGCTGGAAATCGCCGCGATGCGGCTGGCGCTGGCGGTAGAGCCGCAGGGCGACGAGGTGCCGGCGCTGCTGGGCGAGGCGATCGGCGACGGGCGGCTGGTGTTCTTCACCGCGATCGTGGCGCGTGCCAGCGGGCTGGCGTTCGAACGCGTGCGCGACCTGGTGATCGATCCCGACAGTGCGCGCTTGTGGGTCGTGCTGCGCGCGCTGGCGGTCGATCGCGCGACGATCGCGCGGATCGGCTTCGCGCTGGCCGAGGCGGAACCGGTCCGCGACGTCGAGGCGTTCGCCGACCGGATCGACAGCATCATGGCGGTGACGCCCGGCGCGGCGCGGGTCGCGCTGGCGCCGATGGCGCTCGACGCCGAATATCATGCGGCGATGCTGGCGCTGGGGGCGGCCGCATGAACGACCACCGGCCAGGCGCTTCGCCCGCGATCGGGCGATTGTCGGCGGACGGGCTGTTGCTCGACGCCGAACCACGTCTGGCCGAGCTGAACCGCCGCGCCGGTGGTGCGCCGGGGCAGCCGGTCGCGGTGCCGCAGATCGCGGCGCTGGTGCGGCTGGTCCAGCGGCTGGGCATCGCGCTGACCCGTCCGATCGTTGCCGCCGATGGCGAGGACGATATCGCGCTGACCGTGCGTGCCGAGCCCGACGACCTCGGCATCCGGCTGGAGGTGGGCGGGTGGCAGGCGGGTGCGCCGTGGGAGGCCGAACCGGCGGTGCGGCGCGAGGCGGATTTCCTGCGCGCCGATGCCGACTGGCTGTGGACCACCGATGCCGGGCTGCACCTGACACATGTGTCGGACCATGCCGGAGCCCGCTTCGGCTTCGATCCGCCGGCGGTGCTGGGTCAGCCGATCACGCGGCTGTTCGCGCTGAACAACGATGGCGATGGTGGCTTTCCGATCCTGAGCGCGCTGGCGGCGCAGGCATGGTTCGACGGACAGGAGGCCGCGATCCGCGGCACGACGCACCGTGTCCGTCTGTCCGCCGTACCGCGCGTCGATGCGCACGGGCAGTTCGCCGGGTTCGACGGGGCGGCGCACAGCCTGCCCGACAGTCCGCCGGCGGTGCTGGCCGAGGAAACCTCCACCGACCTGCCCGACGGGTTCAGCCGTCGCATCGGCCGCGCGCTGCGCGATCCGCTGGGGCGGATCATCGCCAATGCCGACAGCATGTCGGCGCAGACCGAAGGGCCGCTGCGCGACGATTACGTCGCCTATGCCGCCGATATCGCCAGCGCGGGCCGGCACCTGCTGGGGCTGGTCGACGATCTGGAGGATCTGTCGGCGATCGAGCGCGCCGATTTCGCGGTGGCGGTCGAGGACATCGACCTCGCCGATGTCGCGCGGCGCGCGGCGGGGCTGCTGGCGGTGCGCGCGGCGCAGGGCGACGTGCGGATCGACCGGCCGTCGTTCGACGACAGCCTGCCCGCGAGCGGCGAGTTCCGCCGGGTGTTGCAGATCCTGGTCAACCTGATCGGCAATGCGGTCCGCTATTCGCCGCCGGGCGGCACGGTGTGGATCCGGATGGAGCGCGACGGCGACGATGCCGCAGTAATCGTCGCCGATCAGGGCAAAGGCATCGCCGCTGCCGACCAGGAACGGATATTCGCGAAGTTCGGGCGGGTCGATCCGACCGAGGCGGGGGGCAGCGGGCTGGGGCTGTATATCGCACGGCGGCTGGCGCGGGCGATGCACGGCGACCTGCTGGTCGACAGCGCGCCGGGGCACGGGGCGCGGTTCGTGCTGTTGCTGCCGGGGCGGTTCCAGGAGCCGTCAGCTATCCACGGCCGATCCGTTCACCCTGAATAGCCATTCGGGTTTAGCCGCTCGACCGCATCACGCGAACGCCGCCTCGGTCAGGTCGCGAAACCGGGCAAAGGCGGCGCGGGCAGCGGCGAACATCCGCTCCTCTTCCGCCTCCGTCATGTCGATCGCGTCGATTCGCGCGGTGAAGCGGCGCCAATGCGCCGCGCGGCCATCGGGATGGCCGGCAAGGTGGCGCGCGCCATGATCGGCATCCAGACCGATCCGCTGGGCCGCCTTCAGCAGGAACGCGGCCCCCAGCGATGATCCTTCCGCGACATAGAGCCAGCCGAGCGATGTAGACATGTCGACAGGATCAACCGGCGGTGCGTCGGGCACGGCGGGGGGCGGCAGTCCGATGGCGGCGAGATCGGCCGCGATCGCGGCCGAGCGGTCGCGCTCGGGCAGGTCGGGCAGTTCGACGCGGAGCAGGGGCGCGGCGTAGAGCGGCGCGAGCGCATCGTGGAACGCCTGCTGCGCGCGCAGGAACCGCACATAGCGTTCGCGCGACGCGAACGGATCGAGCGCCATGATCCGCGCATCGAGCCGGTCGTGGATCGCGGCGGTCGCGGCCTTCAGTCGCTGTGACCGGGTCGGGGAGGGAGTGGTAGCCATCCGGCCGCTTACCCGCTTCGTCCTCCATTCGGAAGGATCGGGTCGGATCGACATTCGCCGGGTCATGGAAGGGGCTGCCCGGAACGGCTGCCTGTCGAGCGGCCGCTAGAACAGCCCGTCGTCGTCGTCCTCCTCCTCGACCACCGCGCTCGCCACCACGAAGTCCGCCGGTACGTTGGCGGCATGGACGTCGCGTTCCTGCGCCATGGTGTAGAGCGCGCCGATCTGCGGCAGCAGCGTGCCGAGCGCGAACGTCGCCGCATCGGACAGCGCATCGACCGGCGGGGTCGCCGACAGCACGATCGCCGCCTGGCGCATGGTCGCGCCCAGTTGCAGCTCGGCGCCGATCTCGTCCGCGGCGATCGCCAGCAGCTCGGTCAGCTGCCGCGCGTCGTCACCGCCTTCGCGCACCGCCATGTCGGTGCGCTGGCATCCTTCGCGGATGACCACCAGCGCCTGCGCCAGCTTGTCGCCCATGTCGCTGTCGCCGGTCCCGGCCCGTTTCGCGGCGAGTGCGCCGTTGGTTTCGGCCAGTTCGGCGATCGGCCGCGCGACGCCGCGCATCGCATTGCCCAGCGAATGGGCATAGATGTCGACCTCGCCCGCGACGACCGACACCGCCTTGCCCAGTTCGCCATGACGGCGGCACAGCAGGCGGGTGTTGGTGGCGATGTCCTGTACGTTGAACTGCACGCGTTGCAGCTGTGCCAGCCGGCCGGTCAGTTCGTCGACCGTCTCGGCGATCAGCCCCAGCATCGCTGCCGAGCGCTGGTCGGCTTCCTGCAACTGCACGGTGATGACGGCGACTTCGCCGACCGCCTCCTCGATCTGGGTCAGGAACGGGCGGCCGTTGCGCCCGGCATCGTCCTCGATCAGGTCGAGCAGCGCGGCGGTATCGGGACGCAGCGCGCGGAGCGAGGCGACCAGCAGCGCGGCGTCGCGATCGAAATCGGCAGCACTGGTTTCGAGCAGCGCGGCGAGCAGGCGATGGATCACCGCCGTCACCTCGACCTGCGCGGCGGGATCGGGCAGGTCGAGCGTGCAGCCGTCGAGCAGTTGCAGTGCCGACACGACGTGTTCGATCCGCTGGCGGGTGCTGTCGCCGACCTGCAACGCGCCGAGCATCGTCGCGACCCGCCCCTGTACCGTCCGCGCGATCTCCGCCACCTGCCGCGCCATCGCGGCGACGTCGCCCAGATGGGTGTGGAGCGCCGCGGCGTCACGGACCAGCCGCCTGGGCACCGCCGGCAGGATCTTGGTCGCTTCGGCGGCGAGCAGTCGTCCGGCCTGTTGCACCGTGCCGACGCTGCCCGACAGTTCCTTCAGCTTGGCGAGGAAGGCTTCGAGATGCTCTTCCCCGGTGGCAAGACGTTGCCCCATGTTGTTGACGAAGCCCACGAAAGCGGCCTCGCCCGATGCGGCGATCTTGATGTTCATGCCATAGATATGCAGCACGCGCAGCGCCTGGCGCATGTCCATCACATGGTCGCGCAGCACGCGCGACGCCGCGCCGATCCGCGCCATGTCCTTGTCGCGCCCCGACTGGATATCGGGCAGCGCCTCGAGCTGGCCGGCGACGTCGGTCAGGCTGGAGACCGCGATTCCCGCCACGCTCTCGTCGAGCGCGCCGGTCACCCCCTCGATCGAGGTGATGATGCGGTCGATCGTCTCGATCGCGGTGGCGAGCGTCGAACCGGCGCGGACGAAGCGCGCGTCCATCCCCGCCGCGACCAGAGCCAGCGTGCGCTTCAGGTCGGACGGGTCGATCGCCTGCGCGTCATGGGTGTCGATGCGGAAATGCTGCATGGCGTCAGTCCTGGCGGAGTGGGAGGGTAAGGCGGGCGACGGTCAACGGACCGTCGCCTGCAGCAATTCACGCGCGATGGCGTGGAGCGGCACGACCTTGTCCGCCGCGCCGCGGGCGATCGCTTCCTTGGGCATCCCGAACACGACCGACGTCGTCTCGTCCTGCGCGAAGGTGCGGGCGCCGGCCTGTCGCATCTCCAGCAGGCCGCGGGCGCCATCGTCGCCCATGCCGGTCATGATGATGCCGACCGCGTTCGACCCGGCGTTGCGCGCGGCGGAGCGGAACAGTACGTCGACCGACGGGCGATGCCGCGAAACCAGCGGTCCTTCCCGGACCGCGACGACATAGCGCGCGCCCTGCCGTTCGAGCATCATGTGACGCAGGCCGCCCGGTGCGATCAGCACATGGCCGCGCATGACGGTGTCGCCGTCCTCCGCCTCCTTGACGTCGACCTGACACAGGCCGTTCAGCCGCTTGGCGAAGGCGCGGGTGAAGCTTTCGGGCATATGCTGGACGATGACGATGCCGGGCGAATTGGCGGGCAGCGCCTCCAGCACCTCGCGTAGCGCCTCGGTCCCGCCGGTCGAGGCACCGATGCACACCACCATCTCGGTCGTGCGGCTCATCGCGCGGCCGGTCGGTGGGGGGAGGACGGCGTCTGCGGTCAGCCTGGCGGCGGGCGCCGTCGTCCGGCCGGTCGCGGGCCGGCCGCGGACGCGGGCGCGGGCGGCGCCCTTCACCGTCTCGCGGATGCGCATCTTGGCGTCGTTCAGGTGATCGGCGACGCCCATGCGCGGTTTCAGGATCACGTCGACCGCGCCCGCCTCCAGCGCCTGGAGCAGCGTTTCCGATCCTTCCTCGACCAGCGACGAACACATCACCACCGGGATCGGACGCTGGCTCATCAGCTTGCGCAGGAAGGTGACGCCGTCCATCCGCGGCATCTCGACGTCCAGCGTGATGACGTCGGGCACCTCTTCTTGAATATAGCGCGCGGCGGCGAAGGGATCGGCGGCGGCGGCGATCACCTCGATCTCCGCGTCCTCATTCAGGATGGCGGTCATCGCCTGTCGCACGCTGGCGCTGTCGTCGATAACGAGGACGCGAATCTTGGCCATGTCAGACCTTCCGGAACACGGTGTAGGACGCGGTGGTGACCGGCAGGTCCATGCCGGCGATCGATTCCGAATGGCCGAGGAACAGGTAGCCGCCGGGCGCGAGGCGGTCGCACAGCCGGCGCACGACCCGTTCCTGCGTGTCCCTGTCGAAATAGATCAGCACGTTGCGGCAGAAGATTAGGTCCATCGGCTCGCCGACCGGATAGCTGGCGTCCATCAGGTTGAGGCGCGCAAAGCCGATCGCCGATCGCAGCGCGGGCACGATCCGTACCTTTCGAGCGCTACGGTCGAGCGAGGTGACGACATAGCGCTGGCGCAGCGTCGCCGGGACCGGATCGAGCAGATCGGCCGGATAGATGCCGCGGCGCGCGGTCTCCAGCACCGCGGTGTCGATGTCGGTGGCGAGGATGCCATAGTCGGGGCCGCCCCGTTGCGCGAACTGGTCGAGGATCATCGCCATCGTGTACGGCTCCGCACCCGTCGAGCAGGCGGCACTCCACGCGCGGATGCGGCGGCGACCGCTTTCCGCCAGCGCCGGCAGCGCGGTCTTCGTCATGAAGTCGAAATGGCCGGGTTCGCGGAAGAAATCGGTCTTGTTGGTGGTGACCGCGTTGATAAGGTGGACCATTTCCGCCGGATCGGCAGTGCCGTCGAACAGATGGTCGCAATATTGGTCCAGCGTCGCCATGCCGGTATCGCGCAGGCGCCGTTGCAGCCGCCCCTGCAACATCGTCGCCTTGGTCGCGGGCATCTTGATGCCGGTCTTGTCGAAGATCAGCGCGGACAGCTTTGCTAGGCGGTGCGGGCTGAGCCGATCGGTATCGGCGGCGGTGGCGGGCAGGGCGGACATGCGGGCGGGTTCCAGTCGTCGCGTAGGGGTGCGCCGCATCCGGTGAAGGACGCGGCGCGTTCCGGGTCAGGCAGCGTCGGCGATGACGGTGGCGTCGTCGGTTGAGAACACCTGCGCGACGTCGATGACGACGACGAAACCGTCGGGTTCGCGCACGACCCCGGCGATATGGTCGGACCGCCAGCGCATGCCGATATCAGGCGCCGGTTCCAGCCGGTCGCGCTCATAGGCGGCGACCGCGATCACCCGGTCGACGACGAGGCCGAGCGAGAGGGTGCGGTCGGCCAGCGCGAGGTCGACGATCAGCACCCGCGTGGCGAGCGTGGCATCGACCGGCGACAGGCCGAGGCGCGCGCGAAGGTCGATCATCGGCACGCCCTGACCACGCACGTCGGTGATCCCCAGCATCCATGCCGGGCCCCCCGGCACGCGGAAGGCGGGGCGATAGTCGAGGATTTCGCGGACCATGGTCACCGGGACCGCGAAGATTTCCTCGCCGAGGCCGAAGGTGACGACCTGGACCACGCCCCTGCCGGTCATGCGGCGCGTCCGAAATCGGCGTCGTCGCTGTCCGGGCCGCCCTGCGACAGGTCGAGCGCGAAGCCGCGGGCGCGGGCCTGCTGGTCGACGACCGAGTTCGAGCGGACCTTGGGTGCGGGCGCCTTGGTACGGACCGCGGGCTTGCGGGCGGCCGGACGGCGCGCGGCGGGGCCATCGGTCACCCGGAAGAAGGCGATGCTCTGCTGCAGTTCGTTGGCCTGTCCCGCCAGCTCCTCGGAGGTCGAGGTGATCTGTTCGGAGGCCGATGCGTTCTGCTGCGTCACCTGATCGAGCTGCTGGAGCGCCTGGTTGATCTGGCTGGCGCCGATATCCTGCTCGCGGCAAGCGGCGCTGATTTCCGACACCAGTTCGGCGGTACGACGGATGTCGGGCACCAGCTTGGTCAGCATCTCGCCCGCCTGCGCCGCTGCCTGCACCGTGTCGCTCGACACCGCGCTGATCTCGGCGGCCGCGCTCTGGCTGCGCTCGGCCAGCTTGCGCACTTCCGAAGCGACGACCGCGAAGCCGCGACCATGTTCGCCGGCCCGGGCAGCCTCGACCGCGGCGTTCAGCGCGAGCAGATCGGTCTGGCGCGCGATTTCCTGCACGATGCCGATCTTTTCGGCGATGGTCCGCATCGCCTTGGCCGCGCGGTCCACCGCGACGCCGCTGGCTTCGGCATCCTTCGACGACTGGCGCGCGATCTTTTCGGTCTGCGCGGCATTGTCGGCGTTCTGCTTGATGTTGGCGGCCATCTCTTCCATCGACGCCGATGCTTCCTCGGCCGATGCCGCCTGCTCGGTGGCACCCTGGCTCACCTGTTCCGACGAGGCGGAGAGTTCCTGGCTGCCGCCCGCCACATTGTCCGCGGCGGCAGACGCGTCGCCGACGACGCTGCGCAGCCGTTCGACCATCGACACCAGCGCATGGCCCAGCTTGTCCTTGTCCGACAGCGGCGTGTGGTCGACGGTCAGGTCGCCCTGCGCAATCTGGTCGGCCAGTGCCGCCGACTGCCGCAGCGCGAGCGTCATGCGGTGGACCGTATCGACGAGATCCTTGATCTCGTCGTTGGTCGTGACCTTCACCTCCTGGTCAAGGTCGCCGACTGCGACCGCATCGATCGCAACCGCGACGCGCTTCAGGCCACTGGAAACCAGATGCGAGATGTAGACGGATCCGGCGATGGCGATCAGCAGCGCGCAGGCCGCGGCGATCAGCAACGTGTTTCGAGCAGAAGCGTAAAGTGCGGAAGTGTCGGCCTTGGCCTCGCGCATCCGCAAGCGCTGCAGTTCGACAAGCTTGGTGATTTGTTCGGACATGCCCATGACGACGGTCCGCGCTTCACCCATCGACAGTTTCATCGCCTCGTCGTTCCGGTTGGCAAGGGCCAGCAGACGAATCCGTTCGTTGATCGCCTTGTACGCGGTCCAGCGCGGGAGAATCTCGGCCCAGATCGGCTTGCCCCGTTCGGTGGCCCTCGACATGCCCAGCGCGATCTTCTGGTCGACGCTGTTGCGCATCTCAATCATGCGATCGTCGAATTTCTTCTTTTCGACGGGATCGAGGGTGGCTGCTATATTCTTTTCGTTACGGACGACGCGTCCGGAGTCGGCATCGATCGACAAGGCAAGGTCGAGTTGTGCAGCCTGGACGCCGATCACCGCGCTGATTGCGTCGTTCAACGCGCTCGCGCGGCTGATACCGACGCCTACGACGACGATCAGCATCGAGATGAGAAGGGCAAAGGTCGCCCCCAGTTTCAGCTTGATAGTAGGACGCATCGGTTAAATCCCCCCGAAATTTCAATGGATAGCCGCGCCGGCAGTTTCGCTTCGCGCGATGGACAGGAAAATTGCCTCGAGATCGGGCAGGACCACGACGTCGTCGCCATGCCGGACCAGCGCGCGGACATGGTCGCGGCGCCAGCGCAGCCCGACGACGGGCGGTCCCTCGCTGGCGGTCGCATCGAACGTCGCGACCTCGTGCACCTTGTCGGTGCGCAGGCCGACGATCGTCGGTTCGCCGCCCAGGTCGATCTCGATCACGACGATCCGGCTGTCGGCGGTGGTCGCCGGGACGTCCATCCCAAAGGCGAGGTGCAGGTCGGCGAGCGGGATGATCCGGCCGCGAAAGTTCACGACATGCCGGACCAGCGCCGGGGCGCCCGGCACCCGCGTTTCGGGCATCATGTCGAGAATCTCGCGAACCAGGACCGCTTCCAGAGCGAAGCTTTGCCCACCGAGATCGAAGACGAGGACCTCGAGCCGGTCGTCGTGGTTCCATGGCACGGCGGTCGATTGCATGTCATCCGGCTGCACGCAGCGTCTCCTGATGCGGTTGGCCGAGCGCGATCATCTGGGCAATGTCGAGGATCAGCGCGACCTCGCCATCGCCGAGGATCGTCGCACCGGCAAAGGTCGCGACGCCCTGATGCAGCGTCGACATCGGCTTGATGACCGTCTGGTGGTTGCCGATAATCTGGTCGACGACCAGCCCGATGCGCCCCTGCGGGGTGGCGACCACCACGATCTTCTGGAACGGATCGGGCCGGGTATCGGTCGTGAACACCTCGCGCAGGCGCAGGAACGGCACCAGCTTCTCGCGCAGCGTTATCAGGCTGCGGCCGCGGTGACGCATATCGTCCTCGAGCGAGAGTTCGATACATTCCTCGACCGCGGTCAGCGGGATGACGTAGCGGCCGGTTCCGACGCGGACCAGCAGCCCGTCGATGATGGCGAGGGTGAGCGGAATGCGCAGGGCGATCAGCGAACCTTCGCCCTCGGTCGACTGGACGTCGATCGATCCGCGCAGGCCCTCGATCGTGCGCTTGACCACGTCCATGCCGACGCCGCGGCCCGACAGGTTGGTGACGGTCGCCGCGGTCGAGAAGCCGGGGGCGAAGATCAGTTGCAGCAGGTCGTGGTCGCTGAGCGGCTGGTCGGGCTGGATCAGGCCGTTCGCCTCCGCCTTTGCCCGGACGCGGGTGCGGTCGATGCCGCGGCCGTCGTCGCGGATGGTGATGACGACCTCGCCCCCCGCCTGATGCGCGGCGAGGCGGACGGTGCCGGCGGCGGGCTTGCCCGCGGCGGTGCGGTCGTCGGCGGTCTCGAGCCCATGATCGCAGCTGTTGCGGATCAGGTGGACCATCGGATCGAACAGCCGTTCGATCACGGTCTTGTCGACTTCGGTCGCCTCGCCCGCCGTTTCGAACTCGATCGCCTTGCCGGTATCGCGGGCGAGGTCGTGGATCAGGCGGCGGAAGCGCGCGAAAAGCGAGCCGACCGGGACCATGCGCAGCACCATCATGGTCTCGCGCAGTTCGCCGGCCAGTCGCTCGATCTCTTCGGAGATCGAGCGCAGGACAAGATCCTGTCCCCGGTCGGCGAGCTGCGACAGGCGGCTCTGCGCGATCACCAGTTCGCCGACGCGGTCCATCAGCGCGTCGAGCCGGCCGGCGGGTACGCGCACGCTTTCCTCGGCCTTGGCGGCCGAACGCGCGGCGGGGGTGTCGACGGCGACGGGCGGTGCGGCGAGGGCCGGTTCCTCCTCGACGGGCGCGGGCTCGCTTTCCGGTTCGTCGTCGAGCGCAAGCGGTGCGATGGCGAGTTCCATGTCGTCCATCACGAAGATGAAGACGTCCTCGATATCGTCGCGCTTGACGTCGCCGACCAGCGTGACGTCCCAGCCGACATGGCATTCGGTCGGGACCAGTTGCGACAGCGGCGGGACGGCGTCGGTGCGCGCGACGATGGTGCAGTCGGCCAGTTCGCGCAGTTCATCCAGCAGCATCAGCGGGTTGGTGCCGTTGGCCATCGCATCGAGCGGCAGCTTGAACGACACGGTCCAGCCGGCGCGGGCGGGCGCCCCTGGCGCAGCGGGCGTGATGCCCGACGCTTCGTCGATCGCCGCCTGCAACCGGGCGAGAATAACGTCGCCCTCCGCCTGCGGCGCATCGCCATCGACCAGCGCGCGCATATGGTCCTGCGCCGACAGGATCACCGCGACCAGCCCGGCGGTGGCGGGGACCTGTCCCTTGCGGACGCGGTCGAACGCGGTTTCGCAGTGATGGGTGAAGGCCGCCAGCGCATCGAAGCCGAACATCGCGCCCGACCCCTTGAGCGTGTGCAGCCCACGGAACACGGCGTTGACGAGATCGGTGTCGTCGAGGCGATGGCCGAGGTCGAGCAGGCCCTGTTCGACCTGATCCAGCACCTCGCCCGCCTCGACGCGGAAGGCGGCGACGGGATCGTCGATCACCGGCCGAGTACCTTGCGTGCGACCTTCACCAGCTGATCGGGGACGAACGGCTTCACCAGCCAGCCGGTCGCGCCGGCGGCCTTGGCCTGGTTCTTCATCTCGGGATCGGATTCGGTGGTCAGGAAGATGATCGGCACCCCGGCCTGCGCGGGCTGTTTGCGCAGTTCGCGGATCATCGACAGGCCATCCATGTTCGGCATGTTCAGGTCGGTGACGATCATGTCGAACCTGGTCGCCTCGGCCTTTGCCAGCCCTTCGACGCCGTCGCCGGCCTCGGTCACGCTGTAGCCGGCACCCGTCAGCGCGATGCGGATCGCCATGCGCAGGCTGGCGGAATCGTCGACGGCGAGAATGGAAGCGGTCATTGCAGCGGTACTCCGTGGAACCAGAAAGCGTTGTCGTCGGGGGTCATCGCGTCGGTGAACCCGGCACGGTGGAGAAGGGCGGTGAGCGTGTCGTCGGCGGGGGTTGCCAGACGGACGGCGGTGCCGCGCAGCCGGGCCTCGGCGCGCAGGCTCTCGATCAGTTGCACGACGCTGAGGTCGGGGGCGGTCAGCCCGGCGGCGTCGAGCACGATGTCCACATCCGGCGGCAGGTCGCGTAGCGCGTCGGCGACGGTACCGACCGACTCCATCGTCACGTCGGGCGGCAAGAAGATCGTAGACGGCATATGGTAGAACCCCCCGATGACTGGGAGTTGCTTCGCAGCGGCTGCTTAAGATCGATTTAAGCACGGCGCAGGCGCCAGCGGTCCCGAAGTTCCGGCGGATCGCCTGCGGTCGATGCCGTTAACCATGTCGTCGCGCGTTGCGCAGGTACGACGTCGGCGGCCGCGACGGCGGGTTAACGTTTGCGCGGCGTGAGCGTCATTCGAAAGTCTGAGAGGAAATATGCGCAAAATTCGCGCAGGGCCAGCCGCGGTGACGGCCGGCGCGATCAGCGGCGCGGCAGGCGGCGCGCGATCAGGATCAGCAGCAGGCCGAGCGCGGCGGTCACCGATCCGGTAATGACCCAGAGATACTGGTCGATCATGAAGGAACTGGCGGGCCAGCGGATGATCCCCATCCCCTGACCCAGCCAGAACAGTCCGACGAACGCGAGGATCGCGCCAACGATCGTGAGCGTGCGCCGGACGTAGCGCATGTCAGCGCTTGCCCACGGGTAGATAGTCGCGCTGCGTCGGGCCGGTGTAGAGCTGGCGCGGACGGCCGATCTTCTGCTCGGGGTCCGAGATCATCTCGTTCCACTGCGCGACCCAGCCGACGGTGCGGGCCAGCGCGAACAGCGCGGTGAACATCGTCGTCGGGAAACCGATCGCCGACAGGATGACGCCCGAATAGAAATCGACGTTCGGGAACAGCTTTTTCTCGCGGAAATAGTCGTCGTTCAGCGCGATCTCTTCCAGCTGCAGCGCGGTTTCGAACACGGGGTCGTTGACGCCGAGCGAATCGAACACTTCGCGCACGGTCTTCTGCATCACCGTCGCGCGGGGATCATAGTTCTTATAGACGCGGTGGCCGAAGCCCATCAGGCGGAACGGATCGTCCTTGTTCTTGGCACGGGCGATATATTCCGGAATGCGGTCGGGCGTGCCGATCTCGCGCAGCATGTTGAGCGCGGCTTCGTTCGCGCCGCCATGCGCCGGACCCCACAGACAGGCGATGCCCGCCGCGATGCAGGCGAACGGGTTGGCACCCGACGAACCGGCAAGGCGCACGGTCGAGGTCGAGGCGTTCTGTTCATGGTCGGCATGCAGGATGAAGATCCGGTCCAGCGCCTTCTCGACGACCGGGTTCACCTCATATTCCTCGGCCGGCACGCCGAACGTCATGCGCAGGAAATTGCCGGTGTAGCTCAGGTCGTTCTTCGGATAGATGAACGGCTGACCCACGCTGTACTTGTACGCCATCGCCGCGATCGTCGGCATCTTGGCGATCAGCCGGTGCGACGCGATCATCCGCTGGTGCGGATCGGTGATGTCGGTCGAATCGTGGTAGAAGGCCGACAGCGCGCCGACGACGCCGCACATCACCGCCATCGGGTGGGCATCGCGACGGAAGCCGCGGTAGAACCCCGCCAGCTGTTCGTGCAGCATGGTGTGGCGGGTGATCGTCCCGGTGAACTTGTTCAGTTCGTCGCCCGAGGGCAGTTCGCCGTTCAGCAGGAGATAGGCGACCTCCATGAAGCTCGACCCTTCGGCCAGCTGCCCGATCGGATAGCCGCGGTGGAGCAGTACGCCTTCGTCGCCGTCGATATAGGTCAGCGCCGAATCGCAGCTGGCGGTCGAGGTGAAGCCGGGATCGTAGGTGAAGGCGCCCGTCTGGGCATAGAGCTTGCGGATATCGATGACGTCGGGACCGATCGTGCCCGAGCGTACCGGCAAATCGACGTCCTTGCCCGCAACCTGCAATTTCGCGTTATCGGCCATCTGGCGTCTCCTGTCTCGTTATGCGGCCGGTGCGGCCATCTGGTCTTTGATGCGGCCCAGGCTCTCGTCGCGACCCAGCAGGGCGAGCACGTCGAAGATACCCGGTGAGGTGCGCGAGCCCGTCAGCGCGGCGCGAAGCGGTTGCGCGGCAGCACCCAGCTTCAACCCCGCCGCCTCCGCCACTTCGCGTACCGCAGCTTCGATTGTCTCCGTATCCCATGCTGCGAGTGCGTCAAGCGCGTCGTGCAACTGCGACAAAATCGCACGGGCGTCGGGCGTCAGTAGCGCGGTCGCGCCATCGTCCATTGCCAGCGGGCGGGAGCGGAAGAAGAAGGCGGCGTTGGCGGCCAGTTCGTTGATATCGGCCGCCCGGACCTTCAGCACCGGCATGGCGCGGTGCAGCAGATCGCGGTCGATCCCGGCCGGCAGGCGCCCGGCGACCAGGTCGGTCAGGCGGGCGTCGTCGGCTTCGCGGATGTAGTGGCCGTTGAGGTTCAGCAGCTTCTTGGTGTCGAAGCGCGACGGCGAACGGCCGACACCCGAAAGGTCGAACACCTCGGTCCCGCGTTCGCGGCTGATGATCTCCTCGTCGCCATGGCCCCAGCCCAGACGCAGCAGGTAATTGTTCAGCGCTTCGGGCAGCACGCCCAGTTCGTCGCGATATGCCTCGACGCCCAGCGCGCCGTGACGCTTCGACAGCTTGGCGCCGTCAGCGCCGTGGATCAGCGGGACATGGGCATAGACCGGATCGGGCCAGCCGCCCTCGACCGCGTCCATCGCGCGGATCAGTGCCAGCTGGCGGAAGGCGTTGTTGAGGTGGTCGTCGCCGCGGATGACGTGGGTCACGCCCATGTCGTGATCGTCTACCACGACCGCCAGCATATAGGTGGGCGTGCCGTCGGAGCGCAGCAGGACGAAATCGTCGAGTTCGGCATTGGCGACGGTGACGTCGCCCTGCACCTGATCGGAGATCGTGACCGAGCCTTCCTTCGGCGCCTTCAGGCGGACGACGAAGGGCGCGCCGTGTGGAGCGTCCTCCGGTGCGCGATCGCGCCAGCGGCCGTCGTAGCGGATCGGCTTGCCGGCCGCGCGCTGTCCGTCGCGTAGCGCGGTCAGCTCTTCGGGCGTGGCGTAGCAGCGATAGGCATGGCCGGCGTCGAGCAATTGCTTCGCGACGGCGGCGTGACGATCGGCGCGGGCGAACTGGAACACGGCGTCGCCGTCCCAGTCGAGGCCGAGCCAGCGCATCCCGTCGAGGATCGCGTCGATCGCGGGCTGGGTCGAGCGCGCACGATCGGTATCCTCGATCCGCAGCAGGAAGCGGCCGCCATGACGGCGGGCATAGAGCCAGTTGAACAGCGCGGTGCGCGCGCCGCCGATGTGGAGAAAGCCGGTCGGTGACGGCGCAAAACGGGTGACGACAGGCGTCGCGGAATTGGTTGCGCCCAAGCGCGGATGCTCCCAGACATCGGGTGGAACGATATGGCAAACTCAGCCGCGACCGCCCCTAGCATGGCACCCGGCACGCTTCAAACCGTGCGCCCCCCGTTCGGGTTCCTCGGGGCGCTGGAGGCGTTGGCGGAAGCCGAGCGGGGGCAATTGCCGCTGTGGATGCCGGTCGCGCTGGGCTCCGGCATCGCCGCGTGGTTCCTGTTGCCGGGGCAGGGGGCGTGGGCTGCGTTCCTGTTGCTGGCGCTGTCGGTCGCGTTGGCAGGGATGGTGCTGCCATGGGGAACGCGGACCGCGCGGGCGATCACGCTGGCGGGCATGCTGGCGATGCTGGGCTGTGCGCTGGTGTGGTGGCGGGCGGAGCGGGTCGCCGCGCCGGTGCTGGCGCGCCCGGTGGTGGCGGCGTTCACCGGCACGGTCGAACGGGTCGAACCGTTGCCGGCGCGCGACCTGGTGCGACTGACGTTGCGGCCGGGGATGGAGGCAGGGCTGCCGCCACGGGTGCGGGTCAATGTCGCGGAAACCGACGTGCCGGCGGGGATCGTCGCGGGTAGCCGCATCTCGCTCCGCGCACGGCTGATGCCGCCGCCGTCCGCCGCGCTGCCGGGTGCCTATGACTTTGCGCGGACCGCGTGGTTTCAGGGGATCGGCGCGACCGGGCGCGGCTTTGCGCCGATCCGGGTCGTCGCGGCGGGCGATGCCGGCAATGCCGGGCTGCGCGCGGCACTGACCGGGCATATCGTCGCACGGGTCGATGGCAGCGCGGGCGGAATCGCGGCGGCGTTCGTCACCGGCGACCGCGGGGCGATCGACGAAGTCGATGCGGAAGCGATGCGGCGGTCGGGGCTGGCGCACCTGTTGTCGATCAGCGGGCTGCACGTGACCGCGGTCGTCGTGGCGACGATGACGCTGGTGCTGAAACTGCTCGCGCTGTTCCCGCCGCTGGCGCTGCGCGTCCGGTTGCCGGTGGTGGCGGCCGGCGCGGGGGCGCTGGCGGCGCTGGGTTATACCTGGCTGTCGGGGGCGGACGTGCCGACGGTGCGGTCGTGCATCGCCGCACTGCTGGTGCTGGCGGCGCTGTCGCTGGGGCGCGAGGCGATCACGCTGCGGATGATCGCGACCGGCGCGTTGCTGGTGCTGCTGGTCCTGCCCGAATCGCTGGCCGGACCGAGCTTCCAACTGAGCTTCGCCGCGGTTACCGCGATCGTGGCGCTGCACGAACATCCGCGCGTGCGCCGGTGGTTCCTGGCGCGCGACGAGGCGGTGTGGCGGCGGTTGCTGCGCGGCCTCGCTTCGCTGCTGCTGACCGGGCTGGTGGTCGAGGCTGCGCTGATGCCGATCGGCCTGTATCATTTCCACAAGGCCGGGCTGTACGGTGCGCTGGCCAACATCGTCGCGATCCCGCTGACGACCTTCGTCACCATGCCGCTGGAGGCGCTGGCGCTGCTGCTCGATTTGGTCGGGCTGGGTGCGCCGGCATGGTGGGCGGTCGAGCGGTCGCTGGTGCTATTGTTGTGGATCGCGCACCGCGTGTCATCGGCACCGGGGTCGGTCGCCGCGCTGCCGGCGATGCCGGACGGGGCGTTCGCGCTGATGGTCGTCGGCGGGCTGTGGATCGCGTTGTGGCGCGCGCGGTGGCGGCGCTGGGGCGTGGTGCCGGTGGTGGCGGGGGCAGTCTGGGCGTTGGCGACGCCCGCGCCGGACCTGCTGGTGACCGGGGACGGGCGGCATCTGGCGCTGGCGACCGACGATGGCGGCATGGCGATCCTGCGCGACCGGGCGGGCGACTATGTCCGATCGACGCTGGGTGAGGGCGGGGGTGTTACCGGCGACCTGCCGCCGCTGTCCGGGCAACCGAATGCGCGGTGCAGCCCGGACCTGTGCGTCGCGACGCGCATGACGGGCGGGCGGCGCTGGACGATCCTCGCGACGCGCAGCGGCTATGCGGTGCCGTGGGCGGAACTGGTCGCCGCGTGCGCACGCGCCGATATCGTGGTCAGCGAACGGCGTCTGCCGGAGAAATGCCGGCCGCGTTGGCTGAAGCTCGACCGCAAGATGCTGGCGCGGACCGGCGGGGTGGCGGTGACGCTGTCGACCGGGCGGGTGACGACGGTGCGGCGCGGCGGGCAGCACCCGTGGGAGGTGCCGCAGACGATCGCCCCGCCGCGTGCCGTGAAGAATGCGCGTCTATTCCGATCTCGCAACACCTGACAAACCCGGATCGCAACAGACGTCGTCCCAGCGAAGACTGGGACCTTCCGGTGACGGCACAGGACAGGAGCCGCTCGAGGCCCCAGCCTTCGCTGGGGCGACGTTTCCTTCGAGCGCCTTCGACCGGTCGAAGTCTTACAACCGTGGCAGCGTCACGCCGCGCTGGCCCATATATTTGCCGGCGCGATCGGCATAGCTGGTGCCGCAGGGCTGGTCGCCTTTCAGGAACAGGAACTGGCATGCGCCTTCATTGGCATAGATTTTCGCTGGCAGCGGCGTGGTGTTCGAGAACTCCAGCGTGACATGGCCCTCCCATTCGGGCTCCAGCGGGGTCACGTTCACGATGATGCCGCAGCGGGCATAGGTCGACTTGCCGAGGCAGATGACCAGCACGTCGCGCGGTACGCGGAAATATTCGACGGTGCGGGCCAGCGCGAAGCTGTTGGGCGGGATGATGCACACGTCGGTCTTGCGATCGACGAAGCTGTTCTGCGCGAAGTCCTTGGGGTCCACCACCGCCGAATCGACGTTGGTGAAGATCTTGAACTCGTCCGACACCCGCGCGTCATAGCCATAGGACGACAGGCCGTAGCTGATGCAGCCCTCCCGGCGCTGCGATTCGACGAACGGCTCGATCATGCCGGTCGCCAGCGCCTGCTCGCGAATCCAGTGGTCCGACAGGATGCTCATGCGATTCCCCCAATGCCGAGATCGGCCGGTCCGAACGCGTGCGGCAGCAGGTCGGACAGACGATAGGTTTCGATGGTGCCGCCGCCCAGCCCGGCGCAATGGACGGCGAGGTCGCGGCCGCCCATCTGCGCCGCTTCGTTCAGCACCTGCCGGCAGCGGCCACAGGGGCGAACGGATACGACGTCCGCTGCCCCCATCCGACCGCCGACGATGCCGACCGCGACGATGTCGCCCAGCCGGCCGGCAGCGCTGGCGGTCGCGGTGGCAACGGTTTCGGCGCACAGCGACAGGCCATAGCTGGCGTTTTCGAAATTGGTGCCGGTGACGATCGAGCCATCGGTCAGCAGCAGCGCCGCCCCGACCGCGAAGCGCGAATAGGGCGCATGGGCATGGACGGCGGCGCGGCGGGCCGCGTCGATCAACGCTTCGGGATCGGTCATTGGGCGGCTACACTCCACGCGACGCTGTCGGCGACGCCTTCGACGCGCCGCTTCGGGTTCGCCTGCCACAATCGCCACGGCCGCGCCAGATAGTCGGGCTCGAAGAAGCGCCGCGTCGCCCAGAGCGGGCGGACGATCGCGTCGCTGACCCGGTACTCGGCCTCGAACGCCGGGGAGATGCGCAACATCATCGCCCGCCCGTCATGATATTCGGCCGGGGCGAGGAAGCCGCGGATCGCGGTCAGCACCTGCGCGCGCGTCGGCCGCGTTTCGCATCCGGCGGCGAAATCGAGCGCCAGTGCGGCGGGCAGCGCGTCGGCGGCACGCGGCACGGTGGTGAGATAGGCGGTGACCTGATCGGCGGTCGGTTCGCACAAGGAAAAGACGTGAAGCGCACCATGGCGCAGCCCGGCGGCATGGGCACCGTTCCAGTTCGCCTCGAACGCGGGATCACGCGCCGTACCGTTCGATGCGGTGACGAAGGCGAAGTCCGCGCCGCGCGCGCGCACCATCGGCCAGTCGACCGGTCCGTCGGCGGCGGCAACGCTCAGCCCCTGTACCGGAAAGCGCGTCGCATCGGGGCGCCATCCGAGCGACCAGCGCCAGGTGACGACGGCCGCGATCGCCAGCACTACGCCCAAGCCAAGGATCAACCGGGTCCGCATCATCCCTTGATATGCAGCACGCAGATCAGGGTGAACAGGCGGCGCGCGGTGTCGAAATCGATCGCGACCTTGCCGTCCAGCCGTTCGCGCAGCGCCTCGGCCGCTTCGTTGTGGATGCCGCGGCGGGCCATGTCGATCGTCTCGATCTCGTGCGGGGTCGCTTGGCGGATGGCTTTGTAATAGCTGTCGCAGATCGCGAAATAGTCGCGGATCGGGCGGCGCAGGCGCGCCATGCCGAGCACCAGCGTCTCGATCAGCGTGCCGTCCTCGCGCGCGATCTCGATCGCGAGGCGTCCTTCGGGTACCGACAGCGCGATGCGATAGGGGCCGGCATAGTTGTCCGGGGTTTCGCGTTGCGGGGCGAAATGATTCGCCTCCAGCAGGTCGAAGATCGCGATCCGGCGTTCCTGTTCGATATCGGCGCTGCGCCACAGGATGGTGCGCTCGTCGAGGGTCACGTCGATGATCCGGGGATCGGCCATGGCCTCCTGTTGCCGCTTCCCGGCACGGCGTCCACCGCAAAATGCGCTGTCAAGCGGTTGAGCGCGAGGCCAAGGTCTGGGACAAGGGGGCATGGCCACTGTTCACAGCATCGGCGGGGCAACACCCCCGCAACCCCCGCGCGTGCCCCACAATGTCGACGCGGAGGCGGCGCTGCTGGGCGCGATGCTGATCGACAACGGCCTTGCCGACGACATGGTCGAGCGGCTGGAGGCCGAGCATTTCTACGACCCGCTGCACGCGCGCATCTTCGAACGGATCCGCGACGTCCGCCGGACGGGGATGATCGCCAGCCCGGTGACGCTCAAGCCGATGTTCGATGGCGACGAATTGCTCGCCCCGCGCGGCGGTCAGAAATATCTCGTCGACCTGACGGGGTCGCAGGCGGGCCTGATCGGTGCGCGGCAGATCGCGCAGCAGATCTACGACCTGGCGCAGCTGCGCGCGCTGATTACCGTCGGTCGGACGCTGGTGGAGAATGCCACCGACACCTCGACCGAGGTCGATCCCAAGAAGCAGATCGAGGCGGCCGAGGAAGCGCTGTTCAAGGTCGCGGCCGAGGGCAGTTCGGCCAATGCGGTAAAGTCGTTCGCGCAGGCAACGACGATGGCGGTGCGCATGGCCGAGCGCGCGATGAACTCGGGCGGCGGGTTGTCGGGCGTCACCACCGGCCTCGATTCGGTCAACGGCCGGATCGGCGGCATGCACCACAGCGATCTCATCATCCTTGCCGGGCGGCCAGGCATGGGCAAGACGTCGCTTGCCACCAACATCGCGTTCAACGCCGCCCAGCGGTACATGGACGACCAGCGCGCGGGGATGGAAAAGGGCAAGTCGGTCGGCGCGAAGGTCGCGTTCTTCAGCCTTGAAATGTCCGCCGATCAGCTGGCGACGCGCATCATGGCCGAACAGGCGTCGATCAGTTCCGAAGCGTTGCGCATGGGCAAGATCCGCAAGGAGGATTTTACCCGCCTCGCCAACGCCGCCGCCGATCTCGAGCAGTTGCCGCTCTATATCGACGATACTGCCGGCCTCTCGATCTCCGGCCTGCATACCCGCGTCCGCCGGTTGCAGCGCAAGCTGGACGGCGAGCTGGGGCTGGTGGTCGTCGATTATCTCCAGCTGTTGCAGGGGTCGGGCAAGGGCAGCGACAACCGCGTGCAGGAAATCTCGGAGATTTCGCGCGGATTGAAGACGCTGGCCAAGGATATCGGCGTGCCGGTGATGGCACTGTCGCAGCTGTCGCGTGCCGTGGAACAGCGCGAGGACAAGCGGCCGCAGCTGTCCGATCTTCGCGAGTCGGGGTCGATCGAGCAGGACGCCGACATGGTGTGGTTCGTATACCGCGAGGATTATTATGTCGCGGCCAAGGAGCCCAAGCGACCCCGCGACGGCGACGATGCGCGGGTGTTTGAGGATCATGCCAAATGGGCGATGGATATGGAACGTGTCTATGGCCTCGCCGAGCTGATTATCGCCAAGCAGCGCCACGGCGCGACCGGCAAGGTCACGCTGAAGTTCGAGCCGCAGATCACGAAATTCAGCGATTATGCCGGCGGGGGTTTCAGCGGGCTGGAGGAATAGCCGCACCGGCACCGATCCGCGCATTGCCTTCACCGGCCACCATGACGCTACGGCCCCGCCGGGTGCGGTGCGGATTGTCGAAACAATGAATACGGTTACATCCGGCCTTTACAGCGCTGTCATACCTACCTAGCCTTCAGGACGATCAAGCAGACAAAAACCGCGGAGGGGATGGCGAATGGCCATAGCGGAGGACGTTGGGCGTCGTACGCGCGCATCGGTCGAAGGCGGGATGACCGCACGGCTGAGCGCACTGATGTTCATGCAGTTTTTCATCTGGGGCGCGTGGCAGGTCACGCTGGGCCTCGTCATGCAGACGGTCGGCATCGGCAACCTGATCGGCAACGCGTTCTCGATGGGGCCGATCGCGTCGATCGTCGGATCGCTGCTGCTGGGCATGGTCGCCGCGCGCTATGTCGCGCCCCGGATGCTGATGGTGATCCTGCATCTGGTCGGCGGCGTGCTGCTGTTCCTGATGCCCTCGCTCATCACGCCGGAACGCGGCGGCACCTTCGTGTGGCTGCTGCTGGGCTACATGATCCTCTACATGCCGACCGTCGGTCTGGCGAACACGATCGCGCTTAAAAGCTTCGGCACGCGGACCGACAATTTCCCCTTCGTCCGCGCGTTCGGCACGATCGGCTGGATCGCGTCGGGCCTCATCATCGGCTGGGCCGGGCTGTCGGCCAGCCCGCAGATATTCACCGTCGCGGCGGTCGTGTCGATCGCGCTCGGCATCTACAGCTTCACGCTGCCGGCGGTCGAGGCGGACCGGCCGCAGGGCGGCAGCGTGCTGGCGCAGGTGTTCTGCGTCGAGGCATTCGGGCTGATGCGGCAGAAGTCGTTCCTGATCTTCATCACCTGCGCGACGCTGATCTCGGTCCCGCTGGCGATGTACTACGCCTATGCCTCGCCCTATGTCGGCGCGGCGGGGATCGAGAATGTCGGCGGCACGCTGGCGATCGGGCAGATGTCCGAACTGGTGTTCATGTTCTCGATGCCGTGGCTCTATCGCCGCTTCGGGGTGAAGCCGCTGCTGCTGGTCGGCATGGCCGCATGGGCGCTGCGCTATGCGCTGTTCGCGATCGGTGACGGCGGCACGGGGCTGTGGGCGGTCTATCTGGGCGTCGCGCTGCACGGCGTATGCTACGACTTCTTCTTTGTCGCCGGGGCCATCTATGTCGGCACCATCGCCACGCCGAAGGGCGTCAATGCGCAGGCGCAGGGGATGTTGACGCTGTTCACCTATGGCGTCGGCATGCTGCTCGGCTCGCAGATCGGTGCGCTGCTCTATGCGCAGCTTCCCGCCAATCCGACGATCGCCGACTGGCAGGGCATGTGGGTCTATCCCGCCATCGCCGCCGCCGCGATCGCATTGCTGTTCCAACTCACCTTCCGCGACGATCGTCGCACGGAGACCGTGGCATGACGGGCATGAAGGGGCCGGGCATCTTCCTGGCGCAGTTCCTGGGCGATACCGCCCCGTTCGACACGCTGGAGAACATGGCCGAGTGGGCCGCCGGTCTCGGCTATATCGGGGTGCAGATCCCGTGCGACAGCCGGCTGATCGACCTGAAGACCGCGTCGGAAAGCCAGGACTATTGCGACGAGCTGACCGGCAAGCTGGCGGTCCACGGCATCGCGGTGACCGAGCTGTCGACCCATTTGCAGGGGCAGCTGGTCGCGGTCCATCCGGCCTATGACACGCTGTTCGACGGCTTCGCGCCGGCGGAAGTGCACGGCAAGCCGGCCGAGCGTCAGCTGTGGGCGGTCGAGCAGGTCAAGATGGCGGCGAAGGCCAGCGCGAAGCTGGGGCTGAAGGCGCATGCGACCTTTTCCGGCGCGCTGGCATGGCCGTACGTCTATCCGTGGCCGCAGCGTCCGGCGGGTCTGGTCGAGGAAGCGTTCGCCGAACTGGCGCGGCGCTGGACCCCGATCCTCGACGTGTTCGAGGACCATGGCGTGCATTGCGCGTTCGAGGTCCATGCCGGCGAGGATTTGCACGACGGCGCGACGTGGGAGCGGTTCCTCGATGCGGTGAAGGGGCACAATGCCGCGCGCCTGCTGTTCGATCCGTCGCATTACGTGTTGCAGCAACTCGACTATCTCGATTTCATCGACCGCTATCACGACCGGATTTCGTGCTTCCATGTCAAGGACGCCGAGTTCAATCCGACCGGACGGTCGGGCGTCTATGGCGGGTATCAGAACTGGGTCGATCGGGCCGGGCGGTTCCGGTCGCTGGGTGACGGGCAGGTCGATTTCTCGGGCGTGTTCAGCCGCATGGCGCAATATGGCTATGACGGCTGGGCGGTGCTGGAATGGGAGTGCGCGCTCAAGAACTCGGCCGACGGCGCGGCCGAGGGGGCGCCGTTCATCGATGCGCACATGATCCGCCTGACCGAACGGCCGTTCGACGATTTCGCGGCGAGCGGCGTCGACCGCGCGGCGATCCGGCAGCTGATGGGGCTGTCGGCGCAATGACCACGCGCCACGAACCGTTGAAGCTGGCGATGGCCGGCGGGGGCGAGGGCGCGTTCATCGGCGCGATCCACCGCAACGCCGCCGCGCTGGACGGTAACTGGCGGCTGGTCGGGGGGACGTTCAGCAGCGACGGCGCGCGCAACGATCGCAGCGGCGCGGTGCTGGGGCTCGATCCGGCGCGGGTCTATCCGACGATCGAGGCGCTGATCGCTGCCGAGCGCGCGCTGCCCGCGGGCGAGCGGATCGACGCGCTGGCGATCGTGACGCCCAACCACCTCCATGCGCCGATGGCGATCGCCGCGCTGGAGGCGGGTATCCACGTCTTCTGCGAAAAGCCGATGGCGATGAATTCGGCCGAGGCGCAGGCGATCGCCGCCGCGGCGGAACGCGGCGGTGCGAAGTTCGCGCTGGCATTCACCTATAGCGGGTATCCGCTGATCGAAGAGGCGCGCGTCCGGGTAAGTCGCGGCGATCTGGGAAAAATCCGGGTCGTTCAGGTCGAGTATCTGCAAGGGTGGCTAAGCCTGCCGATCGATGGCGAAGGTAACAAACAGGCTGCGTGGCGCACCGATCCGGCAAAGGCCGGGATGGGCGGCTGCCTGGGCGATATCGGCACCCATGCCTTTCATCTGGCCGAGCATGTGGCGGGCGTGCGCGTCGAATCAGTATGTGCCGACTTGACCGTGCATGTGCCCGGACGGCGGCTGGACGACGATGTCAGCGCGTTGCTGCGCTTCGACGGGGGCGCGCGCGGTACGCTGAAGGCCAGTCAGGTCGCGGCGGGCGAGGAGAACGGGCTGAAGCTGCGGGTGTCGGGCGAGCATGGCACGCTCGAATGGGCGCAGATGGAGCCGAACACGCTGACGCTGCGCTGGCTCGACCGGCCGACCGAGGTGGTGCGCGCGGGCGGGCCGGGGCTCAGCCCCTCGACGCAGGCGCTGCTGCGCACTCCGTCGGGCCATCCCGAGGGCTATATCGAGGCGTTCGCCAACCTGTATCAGGGATTTGCCGCGCAGTTGCAGGGCAGGGACGACCGGTTCGTGCCCGGCCTTGCCGACGGATTGCGGACGATGGCGTTCATCGAGGCGATGATCGCCAACGCCGCCGGCGACGACAAATGGACCCCGGTTTCGGGGCGCGTATCAGGAGAGTATCGATGAAGCTGTTGATGGGCATCGCCATCGCCGGGGCCAGCGCGACCGTCGCGCTGCTCGCCACCGCCACGCCGACCACCGCACAGACCCCGGCACCGGCCGCGTTCAACGCGTGCAAGGCGTGCCACACGGTCAACAAGGGCGGGCGCAACGGCATCGGCCCGAACCTGAACGGTGTGGTCGGACGCCCCGCGGCGTCGGTCGCCGGTTTCAACTATTCGCCGGCGATGAAGGCGTCGAAGCTGCGCTGGGACGCCAAGACGCTCGACGAATATCTGGCCGGCCCGACCAAGAAGGTGCCCGGTACGCGGATGCCGATCGCGACGCCCGATCCGGCGAAGCGTGCGGCGATCATCGCCTATCTGACGTCCGCCAAATGAGCGGGGTGTCGCGCCGCACGGTGATGGCGGGCGGCGCTGCGGCGACGCTGGCGGTTGGCGTCGGCGCGGCACAGCGTCCGCCGTCGAACGCCGCGCGCTTCTCGCTGAAATATGCGCCGCACGAGGGCAGCTTCGCCAGCCGCGGCGGGCGGATCGAACAGATCGCCTATGCCGCCGACCAGGGCTTCACCGCGTGGGAGGACAACGAGGCCGCCCTGCGCAGCGTCGCCGAACAGACCGCGATGGCGAAGGCGTTGCAGCAGCGGGGCATGACGATGGGGGTGTTCGTCGCCTCCATGCCGAAATGGGCGCAGTCGCGGCCGTTGCTGGGTGCCAATGACGGGGCGGAGCGCGAGGCGTTCCTTGCCGACATCCGCGCCTCGATCGACGTCGCCAGGCGGCTGTCGGCGACGCGGATGACGGTGGTCACCGGCTTCATGGACCCAAAGGTGCCGGTGGATATCCAGACCGCGCGGGTGATCGACGTGATGCGCCGCGCGGGCGAGATCGTCGCGCCGCATGGGATCGCGATGGTGATGGAGCCGCTGAACACCCGCACCAACCATCCCGGCGTCTATATGCAGACGATCGCGCAGGGCTATGCCGTCGCGCGCGGGGCGAACAGTCCGGGGGTGAAGATCCTTGCCGACCTGTATCACGAGCAGATCCAGTCGGGGAACCTGATCCCCACGCTCGACACCTGCTGGGACGAGGTCGGCTATATCCAGTTCGGTGACAATCCCGGCCGCAACGAGCCCGGGACCGGCGAGATCAACTATGCCCGGATCGTCCAGTGGCTGCGCGGCAAGCGCTATGCCGGGGTGATCGGCATGGAACATGGCAATTCGATCAAGGGTCGCGCGGGCGAGGAGGCGCTGGTCGCCGCCTATCGCCGGATCGACCAGGCTTAAACAGGGGAGGCGAGATGACGCTCCGCACGATGGTCGCACTCGGTGCGACGTTGATAACGCTCTCAACATCCGGTTCGGCGCAGGAGAAGCCGGGGTTCAAGGACACGCCGATGCTGCCCGGCGGGCAGTGGCGGGTGCATGATGCCGACCGGCCGGCGCCGGTAGTGGTGACGCCGGCGAAGCAGCCGGGCGGCGCGCCGTCCGATGCGGTGGTGCTGTTCGACGGGCGCTCGCTCAACGCATGGACGCCGCAGCGCAAGGCGTGGCCGATCACCGACGGCGCGATGACCGTGCCGTCGCGTGCCAGCGCCGGCGGCGAGAACGCGCTGGTGACGAAGCAGAGCTTCGGCGACGTGCAATTGCATCTGGAGTTCCGCAGCCCCAATCCGCCGACGAAGACGTCGCAGGATCGCGGCAACAGCGGCATCTGGTTCATGCAGCGCTACGAGGTGCAGATCCTCGATGGCTATCGCAACCCGACCTATGCCGACGGCACGGTCGGCGCGGTCTATGGCTTCAAGCCGCCGCTGGCGAACGCGGCGCGTGCGCCGGGCGAATGGCAGAGCTATGACATCGTGTTCGAACGGCCGCGCTTCGCCGCCGACGGGTCGCTGGTCCGGCCGGCCTATGTCACCGCGTTCCTGAACGGGGTGCTGGTGCAGAACCATCAGGCGATGCTGGGTACGACCGCATGGCGGCAGGTCGCGAAGTATACGGCGCATGGCGATGCCGCGCCGATCCAGTTGCAGGACCATGATTCGCCGGTGTCGTTCCGCAACATCTGGGTACGTCCGTTGCCCGAGGCGGCGATCGCGCAGGATTTGAAGGAGAATGTGAAATGATCGACCGCAGGACGGCGCTGGCCGGCGTCGCGGCGATGTTCGGTACCGCGCTCTACGCCCCGCTCGCGCGGGCGGCGGGTGCGCAGGGACCGGTCACGACGCCGGTGCCGGTCATCAGCGAAGGTCCGCCTAGCGCGGCGGTGTTCACGGCGGTGCAGCGCGCGGCGATGACGAGCCTGAGCGAACGGGTGTTGCCGACCACCGACACGCCCGGCGCGATCGCCGCCGGGGTGCCCGCCTATATCGAAAAGCTGCTGGCCGACTGGTCCTATCCGGCCGAACGCGTGCCGATCCTCGCCGGGCTGGACGCGATCGAGGCGAAGGCGATGGCGGACTACCGCGTGTCGACCGCCAAGGCGACGCCGGCGCAGCAGGACGCCTTGCTCACGCTGGCGATGAACGGGCAGATCGCGGGCGGCAAGCCGTTCTTCGAGGCGTTCCGTCAGCTCGTGATCGCCGGTTACTACACGTCGGAGATCGGCATGACGCAGGAACGCGAATACCTGCCGGTGCCGGGCGAATATAACGGCGCCTTTCCCTATTCCCAGGTCAACAAGGTCTACAGCGCATGATGATCGATCGCAGGAAGCTCCTGATCGGCGCGGGCGGCCTTGCCGCGCTTGCCACCACCCGTACGGCATCGGCGGCGCAGATCGGCGCGATCGGCATCCAGCTCTATACCGTGCGCGAACTGTTCCAGAAGGATCCGGTCGCCACGCTGACGTCGCTCGCCAAGATCGGCTATCGCGAGGTCGAATATGGCGGCGGCGGATACGACGCCATGGACCACAGGCTGTTGCGGCGGACGATGGA
Organism: Sphingomonas sp. 2R-10; assembly: GCF_030062225.1. Classification (NCBI taxonomy): domain Bacteria; kingdom Pseudomonadati; phylum Pseudomonadota; class Alphaproteobacteria; order Sphingomonadales; family Sphingomonadaceae; genus Sphingomonas; species Sphingomonas sp. 2R-10. Next base: position 54,568 of record NZ_JASCXF010000007.1, on the reverse strand, counting down.
CCGGCTGGGGCTGAAGTCGCCGTCGGTCCATATCGGCTACGACGCGCTGCTGGGGTCGTTCGCCAGGCAGGTCGAGATGGCCAAGACGCTGGGCGCCGACACGGTGATCCTGCCGTACATGACCGACCAGTATCGCAACGAGGCCGGCTGGACGCAGGCGCTGCCCAACATCAACCGCTTCGCCGCCGACCTGCGCAAGGCGGGGCTGGGCTTCGCCTATCACAACCATGATTTCGAATTCACGGTAAAGCCGGGCGGGGTGAGCCTGTACGAACGGCTGCTCAAGGCGACCGATCCGGCGCTGGTGAAGGTCGAGCTCGACCTGTACTGGGTCGGCCATGCCGGCGAGGATGTCGGCGCATGGATCGACCGGCTGGGGCCGCGGCTCTATGCCTATCACGTCAAGGACATGCGGCCCGATGGCAGCATGACCGCGGTGGGGGCCGGCAAGACCGATTTCGCCGCGCTGTTCCGCCGCCGCGGCAGCCGGGGCGTCCGCCATTTCTATGTCGAGAACGACGAGGCGCCCGCGCCCTATCTGCCCGACGTCACGACCAGCTACCGGACGCTTCGCGCCCTTCGCTACTGATAAAATTACCCTGGGAGGGGACATATGGCTGCCACCAACAGGTTCGACGCGATCGTCATCGGATCGGGCGTCAGCGGCGGGTTCGCCGCGAAGGAACTGACCGAAAAGGGCCTGCGCGTCCTGATGCTCGACCGCGGGCGCATGGTCGAACATATCGAGGGCTATCCGTACGACGGAAAGCCGGCGTACGAGGTCCCGGCACGCAACCAGATGCCCAAGCCGCTGATGGACAGCGACTATTTCATCGCCCGCCACGGCTATGTCGCGCCGAGCAACCGGTCGTTCTACAATGACGACCGGCTGAACCCCTATGCGTTCGACGAGGGCGACAAATTCTACTGGATCCGCCCCGGCGCGGTCGGGGGCAAGTCGCTGATCTGGGGCCGCTGGACGTTCCGCTGGAGCGCGGACGACTTCGCGGCGAACAAGCGCGAGGGCGTCGATGGCGAATGGCCGATCGGCTATGACGACGTCGCGCCGTGGTACAGCTATGTCGAGAAATATATTGGCGTGTCAGGATCGCGCGAGAACCTGCCGTACCTGCCCGACAGCGAGTTCCAGCCGCCGATGGACATGAACGTCGCGGAGAAGTGGCTGAAACAGCGGCTGGAGACCCAGTTTCCCGGGCGCAAGCTGATCCACACCCGCCTGTCGAACATGACCGAGGACAAGCCGGACCAGAACCGCAGCAAGTGCCAGTTCCGCAACCAGTGCGGCAATGGCTGTTCGTTCGGTGCCTATTTCTCGACCCAGGCGGTGACGCTGCCGGCGGCACGGGCGACGGGTCGGCTGACGCTGCGGTCCGACGCGGTGGTCACCAACCTCGAATATGACGCCGCGCGCAAGAAGGTGACCGGGGTCCGGTTCATCGACGCGAAGACGGGGCAGGCGGAGACGGTACAGGCCGGGCTGGTGTTCCTGTGCGCGTCGGCGATGGCGTCGACGCAGATCCTGATGAATTCGCGGATGGCCGGCGGCGGTCGCAGCCATTTCGACACCAGCGGGACGCTGGGCCGCTATGTCATGGATCACATCTTCCGCGTCGGGGCCGAGGGCGAAATCCCCGGCATGACCGACCTGATCGAATTCGGGCGGCGGCCGGGCGGGGTCTATGTCCCACGCTTCCGCAACCTGAACGGCGAGGAGGGTGTCGGCTTCCGCCGCGGCTATGGCTATCAGGGCAGCGCGCGGCGCGAACCGGCCGCGCCGGTCGGGTTCGGCAAGGACATGAAGCACGGCATGCGCCGCTACGGCCCGTGGAAGTTCGGGATGGGCGCGTTCGGCGAATGTCTGCCCTATGTCGACAATCGCGTGTCGCTGCATGCGAACAAGGTCGACCGCTTCGGCGTGCCGTTGATGCGGTTCGACGTGAAGTTCCGCGAGAACGAGCTGAAGATGATGGCCGACGCCCGCACGCAGGGCGAGGCGATGCTGAAGGCCGCCGGGCTGGTAAACGTCCGCAGCTATGAAGGCGAGCACGTGCCCGGCGACGCGATCCACGAAATGGGTGGCGCGCGCATGGGGATGGACCCGCGCAAGTCGGTCCTGAACGGCTGGAGCCAGGCGCATGACGCGTCGAACCTGTACGTCACCGATGGCGCGCAGATGGCATCGGTATCATGCGTCAATCCGTCGCTTACCTTCATGGCGCTGACCGCACGCGCGGCCGACCATGCGGTGCGGACGAAGGCCTGGGCGTAGTTTGGGGCGACCGAGAGGACCGTGCGAAGGCCTTCGATAGCCCCATGATTTGGCTGAATCCCGGCGAAGGCCGGGGTCCGGTTGGGAAGCGGTTGCGTTCGTTGCCGATGTTTCCCGATCAGACCCCGGCCTTCGCTGGCGGCAGAGTTTGATCCATCCCTGTTGAAACGGGTGTCATTCCGGCGAAGGCCGGGATCTTCCGGTGGTAGTGCGCAGCAGGAGCCGATGGAGACCCCGGCCTTCGCCGGGGTGACGGTTCCATGCCGATGGACCAAACTTCAGGATATGGCGGTTTTGCGGTCAGTCCGCGACCGGTGCCGTGACCACGCCGGTATCGGGGCGTAGTCCCAGCAGTATCAACAACGTGCCGGCCGCCGCCTCCAGATCGTCGATCGCGACGGTTCGTCCTTCGCCCTCGCGCGCTTCGAACCCGTTCTTGACGCCGAGATTGTCGAACGGGGTGAGCGTGGCCGTGTCGCCGGTGCGCTCGATATCCACCCGCAGCGCGTCGCGCATGAAGGTTTTGAAGTTCTTCACCGCCGCCGCGTCCTGGAACGGAATGAACTGGCGCTTCCACTGGTCGGCCGTCGGATCGGCCACATCGGTTCGCGATGCGTTCAATGCCTCCGATAGCGCATGGGCGACGACCGCCTTCTTCGCCGACTTACCGAACCATTTGGGATCGGTGGCGATCGTGTCGCCCGATGCGGTCCGCGATACGGGCGCGAGGATCAGGCGTCCGTTGGTGAAATAGGCGACGGCCGATTGGTGCATCGCGCCGCTTTGCGCCGGAACGCAGGCAGGGGCAAGCCGCCCCCCCCCAGCACCATCAGAAGCTCGGCAGGTTCGGGTCGCCGTCGGGTAGCGGGGTATGGATGCCGCATTCGACCTTTTCCCAGCCCGCCCAGCGCCCCGAGCGCGGGTCTTCGCCCGGCTTGACGCGGTTGGTGCAGGGCTGGCAGCCGATCGAGGGGAAACCCTGTTCGACCAGCGGGTGGCGCGGCAGGTCGTGCTGCGCGAAATAGGCGTCGATGTCCGCCGGGGTCCAGGTGATGAGCGGATTGACCTTCAGACGGCCGGCGGTGTCCGCGGTATCGATCTCGAAGCGGGGCAGGGCGGTGCGGGTGGCCGACTGGAACGCCTTGCGCCCGGTGAAGCTCGCATCGAACCCGGCCATGGCGCGGGCGAGCGGTTCGACCTTGCGCAGGTCGCAGCAGCCATCGGGATCGTAGGACCAGCGCAGGCCGGTCGCGTCCTTCGCCGCCAGCAGATCGGCATCGGGCGTCAGGTTGCGGAAGTCGGTGAGGCCGAGGCGTTCGACCAGCAGGTCGCGATAGGCGAGCGTTTCCGGGAAATGCTTGGCGGTTTCGAGGAACAGCACCGGCACCGACGGATCGGCGGTAGCGATCAGGTGCAGTAACACCGCAGACTCGGCACCGAAGGACGAAACCGCAGCGACGCGGCCGAGCAATCCCTCACCCAGCGCGGTCGTCAGCATCTCCTGCGTCGTCGCGTCGCGGAAGCGATCGTTCAGCGCATCGGCGTCGGATTGGGTAAAAGTTGGACCGACCGCGATCCGGTCGCGGATGCGGATTTCGGGGTCGGCATCAGCCATGACGCAGCTTCCACACCGGCACGGCGGGGTCGGCCGCGGCCTGATAGACCTGGTCGTAGCGGTCGAGCGCGCGGGCGAGCGCGGCGGCATCGACCGGCGCGGCCGGGGCGAAGCTGTCGAAGCCGCAGCGGCGCATCAGCGGAATCTGGTCGACCAGCACATCGCCCTCGGCCCGCAGTTCGCCGGCATAGCCCGCCTCGCGCAGGATGCGGCCGGCCGAATAGCCGCGTCCGTCGCGGAACTTGGGAAAGCTGACCTCCACCAGCGCCAGCCGGTCGATATGCGGCAGCAGCAGACGCGCGTCGTCGCCCGCCTCGATCCGGACGGCGGTCGCGTTCGACTGGCCGAGGAACGCGTCGAGGGTGACGGCAGGTTCGTCATGTGCGGTGTCGTCGCGCAGGCGTACCGGCTCGCTCATACGACATCTCCCGTACCGGCAAGGCGCGCCACGACCTTGATCTCGAACCGGAAGCCGGCGAGCCACGTCACGCCCGCCGCAGTCAGCGCGGGCAGGGGGCCTTCGCCCCAATAGGCGGGATGATGGGCGAACAGCAGCGGAAACACCGCGTTGGGATCGGTCGTGAACAGTTGCACGTCGATCACGTCGGCCGGGGTGCAGCCGGCACCGGCGAGCACGTCGCGCAGGTTGGCAAAGGCCAGCGCGACCTCGTCGGCCAGATCGGGTTCGGGCGTCCCGTCGGCACGCGCGCCGACCTGGCCCGACACGAACAGCAGGTCGCCGGCACGGACTGCGGGCGAATAGCCATGGTCGGCGTAGAGCGTATGCGGGCTGGCCGGGAAGACGGCGTCGCGCTTAGCCATAGATGGCCTCCTTGAACGGTTCCATGCCGATGCGGCGATAGGTATCGACGAAACGCTCGCCGCGCTCGCGTTCGGCGAGATAGCGGTCGGTGACGCGCTCGATCGCGTCGACCACCCCGTCCTCCGAAAAGCCGGGGCCGGTGATCTTGCCGAGCGACACGTCCTCCGCGCCCGACCCGCCGAGCAGCAGCTGGAAATTCTCGGTCCCCTTCCGGTCGACGCCGAGGATGCCGATGTGGCCGGCGTGATGATGGCCGCAAGCGTTGATGCAGCCGCTGATCTTGAGCTTGAGTTCGCCGAGGTCGCGCTGGCGCACGGGATCGGCGAAGCGATCGGCGATCTTTTGCGCCAGCGGGATCGAGCGGGCGTTGGCGAGGCTGCAATAATCGAGGCCGGGGCAGGCGATGATGTCGGTGATGAGGTCGAGATTCGCCTCGGCCAGCCCGATCGCGACCAGCCGGTCGTAGACGCTGCGCAGGTCGGCGGAGCGGACATGCGGCAGGACGATGTTCTGCGCATGGGTGACGCGCAGTTCGGCGAAGCTGTACGCTTCGGCGAGGTCGGCCATCGCATCGATCTGATCGGCCGACGCGTCGCCCGGGATGCCGCCGGCGGGCTTCAGGCTGATCGTGACGATCGTATAGCCTTCCCGCTTGTGGGCATGGGTGTTCTGGTCGAGCCATGCCGCAAAGCCGGCGTCGCTGCGGTCGACCGGCGCGTCGGCGCCGGTGTCGGCGAAGGCGGGATCGGCGAAGAAGGCGGCGATGCGGTCGAACTCGGCCTGTGGCGGGTCGATGCCCAGCGTCTTGATATGGGCGAATTCCTCGGCGACCTCGGCGCGGTACCTGTCCACGCCGATTTCGTGGATCAGGATCTTGATCCGCGCCTTGTACATATTGTCGCGGCGGCCGTAGCGGTTGTAGACGCGCAACGCTGCCTCGAGATAGCTCATCAGGTCGGGCAGGGCGACGAAATCGGCGACCAGCGGCGCGATCATCGGGGTGCGGCCCATGCCGCCGCCAACATAGACCTGCGCGCCGGCCACGCCGTCCTGTTCGACGATGCGCAGGCCGATGTCGTGCAGGCGCATCGCCGCACGGTCTTCGTCGGCGGCGATGACGGCGATCTTGAACTTGCGCGGCAGGTAGCTGAATTCGGGGTGGAAGGTGCTCCACTGGCGCAGCAGTTCGGCCCAGGGGCGCGGGTCGGTCAGCTCGTCGGCGGCGGCACCGGCGAACTGGTCGGAGCTGATGTTGCGGATGCAGTTGCCGCTGGTCTGGATGGCGTGCATCTCGACCCTGGCCAGCTTTTCGAGGATGTCGGGCGTGTCGGCCAGCCTGATCCAGTTGAACTGGAGGTTCTGGCGCGTGGTGAAGTGGCCATAGCCGCGGTCATAGGTGCGGGCGATATCGGCCAGCACGCGCATCTGCGTCGACGACAGCGTGCCGTACGGGATGGCGACCCGCAGCATGTAGGCGTGCAGCTGGAGATACAGGCCGTTCATCAGCCGCAGCGGCTTGAACTGGTCTTCGGTCAGATGGCCCGACAGGCGGCGTTCGACCTGGTCGCGGAACTCCGCGACACGGGCATCGACGATCGACTGGTCGTAGGTGTCGTACTGGTACATCGCTTCTTCCTAGATCCTCCCCGCCACGCGGGGAGGGGGACCATGCGCAGCATGGTGGAGGGGGTATGCCACGATCGCTGCCGGTGTGGACGGGGACGCCCCCTCCACCAGCCTGCGGCCGGTCCCCCTCCCCGTGCCGGGGAGGATTTAGATTACCCATGCTCCTGCATCGGGGTCGGCGGGTTTCAGCGTCAGGTCGCTGCGGACCGTCGGACCCAGCGCGCGGATGCGGTCCTTGATGTGCGCCGGGCGGGGGCCTTCGGGGGTTGCGACCGCGTCGATCACATAGGGGACGTTGACCCGCTGCGCCGCTTCCTCGCCATGGGCGATGCGTTCGCCATCCTCGCCGACGTCCGCCGCGTCCTCGACGTGGCGCGACCAGCCGCTGCCCGTCCACCACGTCACGTCGCCGGTGGCGAGGTCGTTGCCGGTCAGAAGTTTCATGCCAGTGCCCCCGCCGCCATGGCCCAGCTGCCGAGCTTGTCCTGCGCATCGGCCAGCTGCACGACCTCGCCGACGACGATCACGGCGGGGCTCTGCACCCCTTCGCGCGCGACCATCGGACCCAGGTCCGCCAGCAGCGTGCGCAGCGCGCGGGCATCGGCATAGGTGCCGCGCTCCAGCACGGCGACCGGCATGTCGGGCGCGACGCCATCGGCCATCAGCTTGTCGGCGATCGCTTCCGCCGTCGCCACGCCCATGTAGATCACCAGCGTACGGCCCTGTCCGGCAAGGCCCGACCAGTCCTGTTCGCTCAGCCCCTTGCACTGGCCGGCGACGAAGCTGACCGCCGACGACCAGTCACGGTGCGTCAGCGGCAGCATCGCGCCCGCCGCGCAGCCGAGCGCGGCCGAAACACCGGGGATCACCTCGACCGGCAGGCCGGCGGCACGCACCGCCTCGACCTCCTCGCCGCCGCGGCCGAAGATGAACGGGTCGCCGCCCTTCAGCCGGACGACGATCGCGCCGGTCTTCACATGGGCGACGATCAGCGCATTGATCGATTCCTGCGGCAGGGTGTGGCGCGCGCGCTGTTTCGCTACCGAGATGCGCTGCGCGGTGGCCGGCGCGAGGTCGAGCACGCGCGGGTCGATCAGCCCGTCATGGACGACGACGTCGGCGGTCTTCAGCGCCTCCACGGCGCGCACCGTCAGCAGCCCGGGATCGCCCGGACCGGCGCCGACGAGGATGACGCGCCCGCGCGCGGTGGGATCGAGTAGCGTAGCCATGATGGCGTAGATGCGGGCTGGGGTGGTTTCAGGCAACCGACGCTTGCTTGGGGCACGGGTAGGGATTGTTTAGCGAGAACTACTCTCCGCCAGACACGTCACCCCAGCGCAGGCTGGGGTATCTTGGTGGCGGCGCGCGGCGTTTCCCGACTGGGAGACCCGAGCCTGGGCTGGGGTGACGTTGGTTGCCGGGAGTCGCGCTGCTTGTCGGCGGCGGAAGCGACGTCCTATTCGTTGCGCAGGCCGATGCCGATCGATGCACGCGCCTGTTCGGCTTCGGCGGACACCACCGGATAGGCGCAATAGTCCGCGGCGTAATAGGCCGACGGGCGGTGGTTGCCCGACAGGCCGATGCCGCCGAACGGGGCGTTGGACGAGGCACCGTTGGTCGGACGGTTCCAGTTGACGATGCCGGCGCGGATGTTGGCCCAGAACCGGTCGTACAGCTGCGGGTCCTGCGAGATCAGCGAGGCGGACAGGCCGTAGCGGGTATTGTTCGCTTCCGTAATCGCATCGTCGAAGCTGTCGACCCGGAACAGCTGGAGCACGGGGCCGAACAGCTCGACGTCGCTGCGCTCGGCGGTGTCGGACATGTCGATGATGCCGGGGGTCAGGAACGGCCGCCCTTCGACCAGCCGTTGCAGGAAACGCAGCGGCCGACCGCCGCGCGAGGTCAGCGACAGGAAGCTTTCGGTCAGCTGGTCGGCGGCCTCGTTGTCGATCACCGGGCCCATGAACGGGGCGGGATCGGCATGGGGTTCGCCGATGATGAGGCGGTCGCACAGCCGGCCGATCTCCGCCAGCAACGGTTCCGCGAGCCGCCGTTCGACGATCAGCCGCCGCGCGGCGGTGCAGCGCTGTCCGGCGGAGGTGAAGGCCGATTGCACCACCAGCACCGCGGCGGCGTACAGGTCGGGCGTTCCCCACACGACGATCGGGTTGTTGCCGCCCATCTCGAGCGCGAGGATCTTGTCCGGGGTGTCGGCGAACTGGCGGTTGAGCGCGATGCCGGTGCGCGCCGATCCGGTGAACAGCAGTCCGTCGATATCGGGATGGCCGGCGAGTGCGCGCCCCTGCTCCGCATCGCCGATCAGCAGGCGGACACAGTCGTCGGGCACGCCGCCCGCGCGGTAGCAGTCGATCAGGAACGCGCCGGTCGCCGGCGTCTTTTCGGACGGCTTGAACACCACCGCATTGCCCGCGATCAGCGCCGGCACGATGTGGCCGTTGGGCAGGTGTGCGGGGAAGTTGTACGGCCCCAGCACCGCCAGCACGCCGTGCGGCTTGTGCCGCAGCGCCATGCGCGAGTTCATCGGCGATTCCAGCCGGCGCTGGCTGGAGCGGTCGCCATAGGCGGTGACCGAGATGTCGACCTTCGCGACGACCGATTCGACCTCGCTGCGCGCTTCCCACAACGGCTTGCCGGTTTCGCGGGCGATGACGTCGGCGAACGCTTCCGACCGGCCGCGTACGACGTTGGCGAAACGGCGCAGCGCCTCTATCCGATAGGCGAGCGACCGCGAGGCCCATCCCGCCCATCCGGTGCGCGCGGCGGCGACTTCGGTATCGGCAATGCCGATCGGGCCGCGCCACAGCGTCGCGCCGGTGGCGGGTTCGGTCGATACGAGTTCGGCCATCGCGGTGTTCAACTGCCCCCTGGTGTCGCGCATCCTGTGGACCCGAATGCGTTAAGACTTCATTTGCTACGAAGCGTTGGGGTCAGGCAAGCGCCGCGCCCATCCGGCGGATCGCGGCGACCTTTGCCGCGAACGGTGCCCAGTCGTCGCGTTCGGCGATGGCGGACCAGATCGCCTCCACCTCGTCGATCAGCATCGAACAGGGCCGGGCGTCCGACCAATAGGGATGGTCGCGTCCCTTGCGCGGGCGATAGTCGGACAGGTGCGCGCGAACCGCCTCGAACGGGGCCCAGTCGTCGCCTTCGGGTAGCCAGCCGCCGAACGCGTCGTGGAAGAAGCGGTCGATCGCCATGCCCGAGCCGGCGAGCGCGGCGGTGACCGCATCGGCGAGCGCGCGGTCGCCGTCGGGATCGCGCGGACGGACGCCCAGCCGCCACAGGATCGCGTCCGTCGCCGCCTGCGCATGGCGTGTCGGGAAGGTTTCGAGCACGGCGATCAATGGCGGGGCATCGACGACGGTGCGCAGCGCCACCGCCAGCTGCATGACGTTCCAGTGCATCGCGTCGGGCTGGCGACCAAAGGCGTAGAGGCCGTGATGGTCGAAATAGGCGGCGGTGAAGCCCGCGTCCCAGGTCGGGGCGAAGCGCCACGGACCATAGTCGAAGCTCTCGCCGGTCAGGTTGATGTTGTCGGTGTTGAGGACGCCATGGACGAACCCCGCGGCCATGAACCGCGCGGCGAGCGTCGCGACCCGGCCGACCGCTTCGTCGAACAGCTCGATCGCCGGATCGCTGCCGGGCGTGCGGTCGTAGAGGCGGGTCAGGACATAGTCGATCAGCCGGCGCATCGCGTCGCCGTCGCGTTCATAGGCCAGCCGCTGGAACGTTCCGATGCGGACATGGCTGTGGTTCAGCCGGACCAGCACGGCCGAGCGGGTGGGCGAGGGTTCGTCGCCGCGCACCAGTTCCTCGCCGGTCTCGACCAGCGAGAAGCTGCGCGAGGTGGGGACGTTCAGCGCCTCCAGCATCTCGGTCGCCAGCACCTCGCGCACGCCGCCCTTGAGCGTCAGGCGACCGTCGCCGAAGCGGCTGTACGGGGTCTGGCCCGACCCCTTGGTGCCGAGGTCGAGCAGGCGGTCGCGATGGTCGGTCGCCTGTGCGTAGAGGAAGCCGCGGCCGTCGCCGATATCGGGATTGTACGACTGGAACTGATGCCCGTGATAGCGCAGCGCGAGGGGGCGGGGCAGGCTGCCGGGAAGCGGCGTGAAGCGGGCGAAGTGGTCGATCCATGCCGCGTCGGACAGGTTTAGAACACCCCCTCCCGTATCCCCGCGCAGGCGGGGATCCAGGGTTTCGATCGCTGCTTGTGGTTCTGCCGGGCTCTGGACCCCCGCCTCCGTGGGGGTACGGTCAATTGCGGCGGTGTTGGTTGCTGGAACGATCCCGATCTCCGCCGCCGCACGATCGTTGCGGAAGCGAAGGATGTGCGCGGGAAAGTCCGCCGCCGTCACCGCGTCGTAAAAGGGATCGCCCAGGTCCAGAATATCGGTGCGGGGACGATAGCGAGCGGGTTGCGGGTTTTCGGCCATGCGGCGATATGGGGGGTGATGGCGCTTTTGGACAAGCAACGCTTCACCGATGGCTATTGGTGGTCGAACGACGGCCTCCGACTGCATTATCGCGACTATCCCGGGCGCGACGACCGCCCGGCGATCCTGTGCCTGCACGGCCTGACCCGCAACGCCCGCGACTGGGAGGACGTGGCCGACCGGCTGGCGGGCGAATGGCGGCTGATCGTGCCGGAGATGCGCGGGCGCGGCGAAAGCGGCTATGCGCGCGATCCGATGACCTATGTGCCCCTGGTCTATCTGCAGGATGTCGAGGCGCTGCTGAACCAGCTGGAGCTGCCGCGCGTCGTCGCGTTCGGTACGTCGCTGGGCGGAATCCTGACCATGCTGCTGGCGGCGACCGATCGCGACCGGATCGCCGCCGCGCTGCTGAACGATGTCGGGCCGGAGCTCGATCCCGTCGGGCTGGGGCGCATCCGCGGCTATGTCGGGCGGCAGGTCAGCCACCCGACCTGGATGCACGCCGCGCGGGCGGTGGGCGATGGCAATGGCGATGCCTATCCGGGCTATGCGGTGCACGACTGGCTGCACATGGCCAAGCGCCTGCACCGGCTCAATTCGGCGGGGCGGATCATCCTCGACTACGACATGAAGATCGCCGAGCCGTTCCGCGTGCCGGGCAACGAGGCCGGGCCGGACATGTGGCGCGCGTACGAGGCGCTGGCGGGCAAGCCGGTGGCGATCGTGCGCGGCGCGTTGTCCGACATCCTGCCCGCGAACGTCGCCGAGGCGATGGCGGTGCGGATCGAGGGGGCCGAGCTGACCATGGTGGCCGATGTCGGACATGCGCCGGTATTGACCGAACCGGCGGCGGTCGGCGCGATCGACGGTCTGCTGGCGCGGGTCGCGGCGGCATGAGCAGGCCGGTCCGCATCCTGCACCTGCATTCGTCCTTCGCCTATGGCGGCAAGGAAGCGCGCGCGATCCGGCTGATGCATGCATGGGGGCCCCATGCGGTACACACGATCGTGTCGGGCGTGCCCGAGCGGACCGAGGCGCGCGCGGCGATCGCCGACCATATCGCGTACGAGATCGCGCAGAACCCGCCGCCGCTGACCGGCAAGCCGTCGGTCGCGCGGTACGAGGCGATCGCGAAGTTCATGGCGCGGTTCGACCTGGTGCTGACATACAATTGGGGCGCGATCGACGGGGTGATGGCGAGGCGGGTGTTCGCGAAGGGCATGCCGCCGGTCGTCCATCACGAGGACGGCTTCAACGAGGACGAGGCGACCCGGCTGAACCCGGTGCGCAACCTGTACCGCCGGTTCGCGCTGGGCGCGGCGGAGGCGCTGGTCGTGCCGTCGCAGCGCCTGATGCAGGTCGCGCGCGGGCCGTGGAAACAGCCCGGCCATCGCCTGCACCTGATCGGCAACGGCATTCCGGTCGAACGCTATGCGCAGGATGTTGCGCCAGACGCGATCCCCGGTTTCCGCCGCAAGCCGGGCGAAGTGGTGATCGGCACCGTCGCGGGGCTGCGCGAGGTCAAGGACCTGCCGCTGCTGGTCCGGGCGGTGGGCGGGATCGCGGTGAAGGTCCGGCTGGTGATCGTCGGCGAGGGGCCCGAGCGGCAGACGATCCTCGACGCGGCCGAGGCGATGGGCATCGACGACCGCGTCCACCTGCCCGGATTTATAGCCGAGCCGTATCGCTATATGGGGCTGTTCGACATCTTCGCCCTGTCGTCGCGCAGCGAGCAGCAGCCGATTTCGGTGATGGAGGCGATGGCGACCGGGCTGCCGGTCGTCGCCCCGCCGGTCGGCGACATCATGGCGATGGTCACGCCGGAGAACCATCCGCACATGGGCATCGACCGGCACGAGGTTCACCTACGCGACCGGTTGCAGATGCTCGCGGTCGACGCCGACGCGCGCCGCCGGGTGGGTGAGGCGAACCTTGCCAAGGCACGAGCCGAGTTCGACGAGGCGAGGATGATCGCGGCGTACAAGGCGCTGTACGAGCGCGCGATCGGGCGGCCGGGGGCGTTGGGATAAGTTCGCGCCGTCACGGCGGGCGGGCACGAAACCGGACGCGGCGGGGCACTCCTCGCAATTTGCTCGCCTTCGCGCGTGGCAGCCATTAATGACGGCTGGATGCGGCGGGGCCTTTTGTCCGGTCCGCTTCGTGGTTCCCGCTGGAGGTTGCGTTGTTCAAAGGTCTGTCGCCCATCGTCTATAACGGCCGCGAAGTCTGGCCGCTGATCGAGGGGGGCAAGGGCGTTGCCGCGACCAACCATGCGTCGGCCGGCGCATGGGCGGCGGCGGGCGGTATCGGCACGGTATCGGCGGTCAACGCCGACAGCTACGATGCCGAGGGCAGGATCATTCCCCAGGTCTACAAGGCGCTGACCCGTCGCGAACGCCATGAAGAGCTGATCGAATACGCGATCGAGGGCGCGGTGCAGCAGGTGCGGCGCGCTTGGGAGATCGCGGGCGGCAACGGCGCGATCAACATCAACGTGTTGTGGGAAATGGGCGGGGCGCAGCGCATCCTGCACGGGGTGCTGGAACGCACCCGCGGGCTGGTGTCGGGCGTGACCTGCGGTGCGGGCATGCCGTACAAACTGTCGGAAATCACCGCGTCCTACGGCGTCAGCTATCTGCCGATCGTGTCGTCGGGCCGTGCGTTCCGCGCGCTGTGGAAGCGCGCCTATTCGAAGGCGTCGGAATGGCTGGCGGCGGTGGTGTACGAGGACCCGTGGCTGGCCGGCGGCCATAACGGCCTGTCCAATGCCGAGGATCCGTTGGCGCCGCAGGACCCGTATCCGCGCGTGCGCGACCTGCGCGCGACGATGCGCGAGGGCGGCATTTCCGACGACGTGCCGATCGTGATGGCGGGGGGCGTGTGGTACCTGCGCGACTGGAGCGACTGGATCGACAATCCCGAACTGGGCAAGATCGCGTTCCAGTTCGGCACGCGCCCGCTGTTGACGCAGGAAAGCCCGATCCCGCCCGAGTGGAAGGCGAAGCTGATGGAGATCGAGCAGGGCGAGGTGCTGCTGCACCGGTTCAGCCCGACCGGCTTCTATTCGTCGGCGGTGCGCAACCCGTTCCTGCGCCAGCTCGAAGCGCGGTCGGAGCGGCAGATCGCCTTTTCGCGGCAGGAGGCGGGCGACCATGTCTTCCAGCTCGACGTGGGGGTGAAGGGCAAGAACTTCTGGGTGACGCAGGGCGACCTGATGCGCGCGCGCGAATGGTACGGGCTGGGCTTCACCGAATCGCTCAAGACGCCGGACAATACGCTGGTGTTCGTGACCCCCGAGGAAAAGGGCATCATCCGCAAGGACCAAGCGGACTGCATGGGCTGCCTGTCGCAGTGCAGCTTTTCGAGCTGGGCCGACAGCGATACGAACTCGACCGGGCGGCTGGCCGATCCGCGCAGCTTCTGCATCCAGAAGACGTTGCAGGACATCGCGCATGGCGGACCGACCGACCAGAACCTGATGTTCGCGGGGCACGCCGCCTATAACTTCAAGCGCGATCCGTTCTATTCGAACGGCTTCGTGCCGAGCGTGAAGCAGCTGGTCGACCGGATCCTGACCGGGGATTGATGGCGGGGCTGTCAGCCGGTCACGTTGCGGCGCTGGCCGTAGCCGACGCCGTGTTGCGCGACGCGCGTAAGCCGTGGTGGGTGATCGCCGGCGCGGCGGTCGCTCTGCACACGCGCGAGCCGATCGTCGTCGATGACATCGATATATTGCTGGCTGTGGAGGACGTTCCGCTGGTTGCGGCTTTATCGGGCATTGTCCGACGAGAATGCGATGGTCACGCGCTTTTCCGATCGGACTTCTATGCCGCGGTTGCGATCGGGACTGTCACAATCGAGTTCATGGCCGGATTTCGATCGAACCGGCAGGGGCTATGGTGTGATGTCTGGCCCAGAACGCGGATATTCGTCCCGATCGGAAATCTATCGGTTCCGACCCCTTGTCCGGACGAACTGATCGAGATGCTGGCGGCGTTCGGCCGGCCCAAGGATCTGGCACGCGCAGCTCTACTGGCCGGCTGACCGGGGCGGTAGGCCACCCCGGCCAGCCGCCCGGTCAATCGTCGACGACCGTGCCGACCACCGCGCCGCCGACGCCGCCCACGGCTGCACCCTTTTCCACATTGCCGCCGGTGGCCGCCGCGATGCCAGCGCCGCCGGCCGCGCCGATCGCGCCCCCGCGCAGCGTCGAGCAGGCGGCGAGCGAGCTGCCGGCGGCGAGGGCGAGGACGATGGTTGCGATCTTCTTCATGGGGTTGCTCCTGTTTACGCTACGGCACGCCAATGGTTTTCCTTCGCAACGGTTCCAAACCCGTCCCATCGCAACACAAAGAAACATTGCAGGTGCCATTCAGTTTGCGCGCGATAGACTGCACCCATGAAATCCGCACTGATCGTCCGCCACGTCCCCTATGAAGGCTGCGCCGGGTATCGCGTACCGGTGGAGGCGGCGGGATATGCCATCGACCGGATCGACGTGACCGACCCGGCCTTCGCCACCGCCGACCTGACCGCCCCCGACCTGCTGATCGTGATGGGCGGCCCGATGGGGGTGTACGACGTCGCCGACCATCCGTGGATACCGGGCGAGATCGCCGCGCTGTCGCGGCGGCTCGACGCGGACCGCCCGACGCTGGGCATCTGCCTGGGCGCGCAGATGGTGGCGGCGGCGCTGGGCGCGGCGGTCTACAGGGGGACCGGCAGCGAGATCGGGTTCGGAGCCATCGACCTGACGCCGGTCGCATCGCCGCTGACGCATGTCGCGGACGTGCCGGTGCTGCACTGGCATGGCGACACGTTCGACCTGCCCGAGGGTGCCGAACTGCTGGCGACGACGCCGCGCTATCGGCAGGGGTTCCGGCGCGGGGTGAACCTTCTGGCGCTGCAATTCCATGCCGAGATGGGCGAGGATCCGCGGTTCGAGGCATGGGTCGACTATCTCGACTGCCCGAAGCATCGCGGTGCGCTGACCGAGCAGTATCGCACGCTGGGCCCGGCGGCGGTGCGCGCGGGGCAGGCGATGATCGCGGAGTGGCTGGCGGGCATCAAGCCCTAGGACCGATCGACATTCAGCGAATTGGAGCGCCATCCAGCAGGATCAGGAGCCTTTCTGGTTCACGTACCTCCGCGCAGGCGGGGGTCCAGAGCCACGAATGTTGTCCTGCCGTTACTCTGGACCCCCGCCTGCGCGGGTGTACGGCCTGAATGTCGATCGGTCCTAGGATTTCCGCCAAAGGTCACGAAAGTCACACTCGTGCGCCGTTGGCGCGTGACGGGTAGCGGCGGTGTCAAAGAGCGGGACCGTGACGGGCCGGCGGAGAGGTTGGCAGGGGGGCGGGCTGTAGGAAAGTGGTTCGTCGGGGCCCGGATCGGGTCCAGAGCAACGGCCGATCCGGCTGCTGGGCATCGGCTGCGGCCGTGCGGTACGATCGCGGCGAATCACATCTTGCGAGGTATCATGTCCGAACCACTGGTGTTCCGTACCGGATGGCCCAAGCGGCTGCTGAGCTGGTTCGCCATTCTGGGCGGTTCGGCGGCGCTGCTCGCGATCATCGACGCGATGGCGCGGCACTGGGCGACGCTGCCCGCGACCGAGATCTGGTCCGGCATGGCGATCGGCCTGTTCGTGCTGTGCTTCGTCGTTGCCGGGTTCGGCATCCAGGATTTCCACTGGCGGATCGAGGGCGACACGATCCGGGTGACGCAGTTCTACCGGACGAAGACGATCGATCTCGCCACCGTGGCGGGCTATGGAACGACGGTGGTCGTGGTCGGTGCGTTTCCGCTGACGCATGTTGACCTGTACGACGGACGATTGAAGCCGATCGATCGCCTGCCGATCAATGCCGGGGACCTGCCGCGTGCCGAAGCGTGGCTGTCGCGGCTCTTGCGCCCGGTCGTCGACGACGGCAGCGCGGCCGTGCCCCGCCGACGGTTCGCCGACGAGGAGGATTGAGGCCGCGCCGCGCGATCAGCCGCCGATGCGCAACCACAGGGCGGTCGCGTCGTCGCTGACCTTGAAGCGGGGATAGCGCAGGCAGGCGGCATCGTCCCGTTCGATGCCGCGCAATTCGGTGCCGAGCGCGGCCAGTCCGTTGGCGCGGACGGCGGCGAACAGGCTGTCGGCATCGTGGACGCCGTATGAATCGACCAGCGCGACCATGCCGTCGGTCATCAGCAGCAGTTCGTCGCCGACCGCCACGTCGAACCGCGCGGTCTGGAGGATCGCCAGCGCTTCCGCGGCATCGACGCCGAGGACACGCTGGTTGGCGCGCGATCGCGCGACGCGGCGGTCGTCGAGGATCGCCGGGGTCGACAGCTTCGCCGCGCCGATGCCGGGACCGAGTGCCGCCGCCTGCGCGCTTTCGCGCGTGCGGTTGGGGGCAGGGGTGCGCCAACGGATGGCGTCGCTGGTGGCGTGGAGGATCGAGCAGTCGCTGGCCCATGCCAGTTCCAGCACGTCGCCGGCGAACTGCACCACCGCGAACGAGGCGCGGGGCAGTTCCCACGGCCCCTCGGGTTCGCGACGGCGTTCGGCGTGGTAGCGGGCTTCCACCCGCGCGAACACCTGTGCGCAGGCATCGGTCAGCGTTTCGCCGACGGCGGTGGCGAAGGCGGCGTCGGCGGTCATCGCCAGCCATGCCGCGCCGCCCTGTTCCCCCAGCAGGCCGGGCCGGCAGAGGTCCGTCGCCCCGTCGATCACCCACGCCCGCCCGGCGGTACTGCCGGCGCGGTCGTCGTTGGGGATCAGCGGATCGCCGCACAGGCCGAGCGACTGGATCAGATCGAAATGCATGATATCCTCACGAAGCGGGCGGCGCTGCCTGTCAACGGCAATATGTTACGGTTGGCGGCCCGGTGGCGCGTCCGGCGACCCATCAGCCGGGCGGCAGGGCAGCCTTCAGTCGCCTGGCGATATCGTCCATTTCGGCGCGCGTCGCGTTGGGCCGGGGCGCCGGCGGCGTGTTCGGAGTGACGTGCAGGTGGAAGTGGCAGACATGCTGGCTGACGGCATTGTTCTGCTGCAAGGCAAAGCCGGTGCTCCCGAACGCGCGCTGCTGCGCGGTCGCGACGCGCTTCGCCATCCGCATCAGGGCCAGCGTGTCGCGGTCGTTCAGGTCGTACAGGTTCCGCACCGGCGCCCTCGGAATGACGAGCGCATGGCCGGGGCGCTTCCAGTCCAGCGGCACGATCGCGATGACCCGCCGGTCTTCGGCGATGATCGATACCGGCAGTTCGTGCCGAAGGATGCGGGCGAAGGGATTGTCGGTGCGATAGGGGGCGGACAGCGGGCAGACGATCGGCTTGTCCGCTTCGGATTGTCCCCCGGTGGCCGACGCGATCGATCCGACCGTCAGCACCGCGACCGGCATCAGGCCACCGGCGATCCACATCCACCGCATCGCGCTCCCCCCGTTTCTCTACCGCAACCCGTCCAGCACCTGATCGGGCGGTCGGTGGCCGTCGGCCCATACGCGGATGTTGGTGATGACCTTTTCGCCCATCGCCACGCGGCCCTCCAGCGTCGCCGATCCCATGTGCGGGGTCATGACGACATTGGGCAGCGCCAGCAGCCGGGGATCGATCGCCGGTTCGTGCGCCCAGACGTCGAGCCCGGCGCCGGCGAGGCGTCCGCGCTCCAGCGCGTCGACCAGCGCCTCTTCGTCGACGATGCCGCCGCGCGAGGCGTTGATGAGATAGACGTGGCGGCGCAGCCGGGCGATGCGGCGCGCGTCGAGCAGGTTCTCGCTGTCGGCGTTGCGCGGGGTGTGGATCGTCAGCAGGTCGATGACGCCCAGCATCTCGTCGAGATCGGCATGCCACACCGCGCCCAGTTCCGCCTCGACCGCCTGTGGAAGGCGGTGGCGGTTGTGATAGTGGATCGACAGGCCGAAGGCGCGGGCGCGGCGGGCGACCGCCTGTCCGATGCGGCCCATGCCGATGATGCCCAGCGCCTTGCCGCCGATGCGATGGCCCAGCATCCCGCCGGGGCTCCACCCCTTCCACTCGCCCGAACGCACCAGCTTCTCGCCCTCGGCCAGTCGCCGCGGGACGGCGAGGATCAGCGCCATGACCATGTCGGCGGTATCCTCGGTCAGGACGCCCGGCGTGTTGGTGACGAGGATGCGGCGGGCGTGCGCCGCCTTCAGGTCGATATGGTTCACCCCCGCGCCGTAATTGGCGATCAGGCGCAGGCGATCGGGCGCGGCGGCGATCAGCGCGGCGTCGATCACGTCGGTGACGGCGGGGACCAGCACGTCGCAGTCGGCCATCGCCGCGGCCAGTTCACCCCGCGAAAGGGCATGGTCGTCCTGGTTGAAGACGGTGTCGAACAGCGTCGCCATCCGCCCCTCGGTCGCCGCCGGAAGCCGCCGGGTGACCTGTACTCGGGGCGTGCGGGGCGGGGGGGAGGGTGCGGCCATGTCGCAGGATTGGCGGGTGGCAGGGCTTGCGTCAACGACTTGCCGTGACGCCCCGCTTGCCGATAGATGCGGGGCCATAGACAAACGGGGACGATATCATGCGCCTGGTCGGGCAATCGATCGCAGTGGCCGCGGTGCTGACGATGCTGGCGGCGGGTCCGGCGGAGGCGCAGCGCCGCAAGCCGCCCTATTACGCGTCGATCGCGGCGGGCGAGGCGCGGATGCGCAGCGGCCCGGGCAAGAACTATCCGACCCAGTGGGTGTACCGCCGCGCGGACATGCCGATCAGGGTCGTCGACGTCTATCAGGACTGGCGCCGGGTGGAGGACCCCGACGGCACGCGCGGGTGGTTGCAGGTCGGGTTGCTGAGCGATCGCCGCACCGGGTTCGTTGGGCGCGAGGTGCTGGAACTGCGTGCGTCGCCGCAGGCGGGTGCGGCGGTGGTGTGGCGCGCGGCGCCGGGCGTGGTCGGGCGGCTGTCGCGCTGCAACGGCGCATGGTGCTTCTTCGACGTGCGCGGGCGCGGGGGCTATGTCGAACAGGCGCGGCTGTGGGGGGTCGATCCGGGCGAGACGATGTAGGAGCGGGCGCGACGAAGCGGCTCCACATCCCCCATTTACCTCCGCCCGCCGTGCGACGATAACAGCTGATACGATCGGCGCGTCGGCGCCGGACTGGGATACGGGGCACTATGGTAAAATGGTTGATGGGCGCGGCGTTGCTGGCGATGGGTCAGGCCGGGATGGCGAGTGAACCGGCACAGCCGGCCGGGGCGGCCGCGCCGGCGAAGGCGGGCGAGCTGACGCTGGAGCGGGTGTTCGCCAGCCCCGACCTGAACGGCAGCCAGCCGCAGAACCTGCGCCTGTCGCCCGACGGCAGATACGTCACGCTGCTGCGCAACCGCGCCGACGAGCGCGAGCGGTTCGACCTGTGGGCGATGGATACGACCACGCGCACGTGGCGGATGCTGGTCGATTCGAAGAAGGTCGGCACCGGCGCCGCGTTGTCCGAGGCGGAGAAGATGCAGCGCGAGCGCGACCGCTCGCTGACCGGCAAGCGCGGCATCCTCGCCTATGACTGGGCGCCCGACGGCCAGTCGATCCTCGTGCCGCTGGACGGCGACCTGTACCTCGCCTCGATCGGCGGCGACGTCCGCCGGCTGACCAACAGCGAGAGCGGCGAGCTGAACCCGGTGGTCAGCCCCGAGGGCAGCTATGTCAGTTTCGTGCGCGACCAGAACCTCGTCGCGCTCGACCTGAAGACCGGCAAGGAAACCGCGCTCACCACCGAGGGCAAGGGCACGGTCCATTTCGGCGAGGCTGAATTCGTCGCGCAGGAGGAAATGGGGCGGCGCACCGGTTACTGGTGGTCGCCCGACGACCGCAGGGTCGCGGTGCAGCGCTTCGACGAGGCGCCGGTCGGCATCGTCACCCGCTCGGCGATCGGTGCGGAGGGGACGAGCGTCTACCAGCAGCGTTACCCGAAGGCGGGTACCGCGAACGTGCTGGTCGAGCTGTACGTGATGAAGGCCGATGGCACGGGGAAGGTGAAGGTCGATCTCGGCCCCGACCCCGACATCTATCTGGCGCGGGTCGACTGGACGCCGGATGGCAAGGCGCTGCTGGTGCAGCGGCAGAACCGGGCGCAGACGAAGCTCGACATGCTGCGCGTCGACCCTGCCACCGGCGCGGCCACCGTGTTGTTCAGCGAAGAATCGGGGCCGAAGAGCTGGGTCAACCTGTCCGACGCCTATCACGCGATGAAGGACGGCAGCCTGATCTGGTGGTCGGAGCGTGACGGATACGGCCATCTGTACCGCTGGAAGGCGGGCAAGTGGACGCAGTTGACCAACGGCAAGTGGATGGTCGCCGACCTCGCGGGTGTCGACGAGGCGAAGGGCAGGGTCTATTTCCTCGCCAACAAGGACGACGCGCTGGAGCGGCAGCTGTACCGCGTCGACCTGAACAAGCCCGGCGCGGTCACGCGGATGACCGAGGCGGGCTGGTCGTACGGTGCGTCGATGGATGGCAAGGCGTCGCGGCTGATCGTCACGCGCTCCAGTCCCGACCAGCCGGCGCAGACCTATCTGGCCGACAGCTCGGCCAAACGGATCGCGTGGATCAACGAGAATGCGCTGACCGGCGACCATCCCTACGCGCCCTATGTCGCCAGCCATCGCCCGACGCAGTTCGGCGAGATCAGGGCGGCCGACGGATCGACGCTGCACTGGAACATGATTACCCCCGTGCTGGAGACGGGCAAGCGCTATCCGGTGTTCTTCTCGCATTATGGCGGGCCGGGCAGCCAGGTCGTGCGCCGGGCATGGGGCGGGGCGCTGCGCCAGTATCTGGTCGATCGGGGATGGATCTGGTTCGAGATCGACAATCGCGGATCGCCCGAACGCGGCAAGGCGTTCGAGGACCAAATCTTCCGCGCGATGGGATCGGTCGAGGTCGACGACCAGATCGCCGGTGCCAATTACCTCAAGACGCTGCCGTTCGTTGCGGCTGACAAGATCGCGACCTATGGCTGGTCCTATGGCGGCTACATGACGCTCAAGATGCTGGAAAAGGCGCCGGGGGTATTCGCGGCGGGCGTGGCGGGCGCACCGGTGTCGCGCTGGGAATTGTACGACACCCATTATACCGAACGCTATATGGGCGATCCGCGGCAGGTGCCCGACGCCTATGCGACGTCGGCGACGGTGCCCGACGCGGCGAAGATCCGCGACCCGCTGCTGCTGATCCACGGCATGGCCGACGACAACGTCGTGCTCGAACATTCGACGGCGATGATGGCGGCGATGCAGAAGTCGGCGACGCCGTTCGAACTGATGCTGTATCCGGGGCAGACCCACCGCGTGGGTGGCGCGGGAGTGAGCGAGCATCTGTGGAAGACGATCCTGAACTTCCTCGATCGTCAGGTGAAGGAGAAATGACGGGGGCGGCGGTGGTGGCCTATGGCACCCGCCACTGCCCGGTGGCACGATCGTAGCGCACGGCGACGCCGATCGCCACGCCCTGCGCCGACCATCGTGTCGTCCCCGCACCGTCGAGGTAGAAGGGTGGGCTGACGGCAAGGGTCGCCCCGTCCGCAGCAGACGCCAGCCGGGCCACGGCATGGTCGCCGGAGTCATGGCCGGTAGACCGTTGCCACCGGTTCGGCCGATACAGTTCGATCCGCTCCTTTCGATCCGGCGAGGTTTCGATATCGATCAGGTCTCCGGCGCCGGTCAGTCGCATGCCCATCGGAACCCCAATGGCGATGCCGCCTGCCACGGCCATGGCGACCATCAACGCGGTTCGTTGCCGCCCGTTCATGGGCGCACCGCAACGATTACCTGCGGGATCAGACGTTTGCCCCTGTCGCAAGGAGCGTCTGCCGAGCCGCGGCGAACCGCGGGACGCGCATCGCCCACGCCATGGTTACACCGGTCGTGTCGATGGCCCGGGGCGGGGGCGGTCGCTGACCACGCTTCACCGGCGTCGGCATCACCCATTCGCGCCGCGCGAACCAGTTCTTCATCAGCTTCGCGCCGACTGGCCAGCCTTCATGGGGCATGGCGGCCGGAATATCGCTCAGATAGAAACCGGTGTGCGGTGGTCGAGGCATTTCGAACTCCCGATGGGTGCCCGTAGCGTGTCGCAGGAGGAGATTGGCGGCAAGCAGTTCTGCAACGCCTCGCCGATCGCGCGATCTGCTGGACTTTTCTTGCGGCTTCACTATGCGTCCGCGCAAGTTAAGAACGCGGAGTAAGCAAGTGGGATATCGGGTAGTCGTCGCGGGCGCGACCGGCAATGTCGGGCGCGAGATGCTGAACATCTTGGCGGAACGCGAATTTCCGATCGACGATCTGGCGGTGCTCGCCTCGTCGCGCTCGGCGGGCGAGATGGCCGATTTCGGCGAGACCGGCAAGCAGTACAAGATCCAGAATATCGAGCATTTCGATCCCGCCGGGTGGGACATGGCGCTGTTCGCGATCGGCAGCGAGGCGACCGCCGTCTACGCACCGAAGTTCGCCGCGGCCGGCTGTACCGTGATCGACAATTCGTCGCTGTACCGCATGGACCCCGACGTGCCGCTGATCGTGCCGGAGGTGAACCCGGAGGCGATCGACGGCTATCGCGTCAGGAACATCATCGCGAACCCGAACTGCTCGACCGCGCAGATGGTGGTGGCGCTCAAGCCGCTGCACGACGCCGCCACGATCAAGCGGGTGGTCGTCGCGACCTATCAATCGGTGTCGGGCGCGGGCAAGGCGGGCATGGACGAGTTGTTCGAGCAGAGCCGCAACATCTTCGTCGGCGACAGTGCCGAGCCGAGGAAGTTCACCAAGCAGATCGCGTTCAACGTGATCCCGCACATCGACAGCTTCCTCGACGACGGATCGACCAAGGAAGAGTGGAAGATGGTGGTCGAGACCAAGAAGATCCTTGATCCCAAGATCAAGGTCGTCGCCACCTGTGTCCGCGTGCCGGTGTTCGTCGGCCATTCGGAAGCGATCAACATCGAACTGGAAAACGAGCTGTCGGCTGAGGATGCGCAGAAGATCCTGCGCGAAGCGCCGGGCATCATGCTGGTCGACAAGCGCGAGGACGGCGGATACGTGACGCCGGTCGAATGCGTCGGCGAATTCGCGACCTATGTCAGCCGCGTGCGCGAGGATTCGACCGTTGAGAACGGCCTCGCGCTGTGGTGCGTGTCCGACAATCTGCGCAAGGGTGCCGCGCTGAATGCGGTACAAATTGCGGAATTGCTGGGTCGGCGGCACCTGCAAAAGGATTGAACGGTACGAACGCGGGCCGGTTTTCGGCGGTGGGCACGCATCTCCTAACGAAACGCTAACCAATTGCCGCCATGGTTTGCGCATGGATATGGAAGGCACCCGGGACGACGCGCTGCATCTGGGCGCGTGGGAGGCGATCTGTCGGTCGCAGGCGGTCATCGAGTTCGCGCTCGACGGCCGCGTCCTGTGGGCCAACGACGCGTTTCTCGGAACGATGGGCTATACGCTGGCCGAGGTGCGGGGCGCGCACCACCGGATATTCTGTTGCCCGGCCGAAGCGGCCTCGCGCGATTATGCCGCTTTCTGGCGCAAGCTGGCGGGCGGGGCGTTCGACAGTGGGCTGTACCGGCGGCTCGACCGGCGCGGCGGGGATGTGTGGTTGCAGGCGACCTACAACCCGGTGCTCGATGCCGAGGGACGCCCGGCGAAGATCGTCAAGATCGCGACCGACATGACGCGACAGGTGCTGCTGGAGCGCGAGGTGCAGGCGCGCCTTGCGGAGGGGCAGCAGTTTCGCGGCCGGCTGGAGGAGCAGGCCGGGGCACTGCGGCAGGTCATGACGCAGCTGTCGGGAATCGTCACGGCGATTGGCGACATTACGACGCAGACCCGGCTGGTGGCGCTCAACGCCGCGATCGAGGCGGCGCGGGCGGGCGAGGCGGGCAGCGGGTTCGCGGTCGTCGCGCGCGAGGTCAAGTCGCTGTCCGACGATATCCGCAGTGCGACCGAACGGGCGGCGGCGATGCTGCGCGATCATGAACAGGGGGTCGCGATCGCGGCCTGAGCGGACGTCGCGATCCGGCGGCCGGACGCTCTGGCTGTTTCGTCACCCCGGATCGGGTCAGGGTGACGCAGGTTGCGCGGATGGCGCTCCGCGCGCCCTCCCGGTGGTAGCGCGGAGCATGAGCCGATGGAGACCCCAGCCTTCGCTGGGGTAACGTTGCCATGCCGGTGGAGCAGACTCCGACGACTGGCGGGGCTTCGTTCGCCTCCCTCAATACCCCGTGTAGCGCCCCGGCCGGTGCCACGCGATCAGGATGCCGCTGATCGCCGCGGCGCTGAGCGCCGACCACGCCACCTGCGTCGGGGCGACCACCGCGAACGACGCGGCGAGGATGGCGAGATCGATCGCGATCTGCGTGCGGCCGGCGTTCCAGCCGCGGGTGCGTTGCAGCCACAGGGTGACGACTCCCGTGCCGCCGACGCCGGCATCGTGGCGGGCGAGCGCGAGGATGCCCATGCCGATCACCGTGCCGCCGGCGATCGCGGCGAAGGCCGGATGTACCTCGACGATGCGCAGATTGTAGCGCGCCATGGTGGAGAACAGCGCGATCCCGCCATTGACGGCGATGGTGCGCCACATGAAGCGCGACCCCATCGCCCGTTTCGCGAACAGGAAGAAGGGGATGTTGATGAGCGTGAACAGCACGCCGGTCGGCAGCGGGACCAGATAGGAGACCAGCAGCGCGACACCTGCGATCCCGCCCGTCACCAGCCCGGCAGCATGGAGCAGCGCGAGGCCGAGCGCGATCATCACGCAGCCGACGATGATCGCGTAGGCATCTTCGGACCGGCTGTGCGGAACGGCGCTGTGGGGCAGGGCGGGGGCGATGGCGGCGAACTCCGGTCAGGCCGGCATCCTTCCCCAAGGCTGTTATATTGTTGCGCGTGACCGTAGCGCGGTTCGCGGCGGGGGTGAAGCGGCAAAACGCGGTTCGGTACGCCTCGACACCCGCCGCCCGGCCGCCCATATCGCGGCGATCCCAACAGGCAAAGGCAGCATCGTGAACCCATCCAGCGTCGCCACCCATCGTTTCGCCAGCTTCGACGGCGTCGAGATCGCGTGGCACGAACTGGGCGAGGGCGAACCGGTGATGCTGATCCACGGCTATTTCAGCGATGCCGACACCAACTGGATCAAGTACGGCCATGCCGCGAAGCTCGCCGCGCTCGGGCGGCGGATCATCATGCCCGACCTGCGCGCGCATGGGCAGAGCGCACGGCCGCACGGCGCGGAGGCGTATCCGCCCGATGCGCTGGCGCGGGACGGCATGGCGCTGATCGCGCATCTCGGGCTGAGCGACTATGATCTGGGCGGCTATTCGCTGGGCGCGCGGACGGCGGTGCGGATGCTGACGATGGGGGCGACCCCGCAGCGGCTGGTGCTGAGCGGCATGGGGCTGGAAGGGTTGCTCGATACCGGACGGCGTGCGGCGCATTTCCGGCGCATCCTGACCAACCTCGGCAGTTTCGAGCGCGGATCGCCCGAATGGATGGCGGAGGCGTTCCTGAAGACCACCGGTGGCGATCCGGTGGCGTTGCTGGGCGTGCTCGACACGTTCGTCGATACGTCGCGCGAACAGCTGGCGGCGATCGGGCAGCCGGTGCTGGTGCTGGCGGGCGAGGACGACGACGATAATGGCAGCCATGCGGCGCTGGCCGGACTGTTGCCCGATGCGCGGCTGGTCGAGACGCCGGGCAACCATATGAGCGCGGTGGTGAAACGCGAGCTGGGCGACGCGATCGCCGAATTTCTCGCGTAGTTCCTCCCCGGCACGGGGAGGGGGACCGCCGCGAAGCGGTGGAGGGGGCTCTCCGCGCAACGCAACGACAGCGTATGCCGACTGCCCCCTCCACGAGCTTCGCTGGTCCCCCTCCCCGTACCGGGGAGGATTACTTCACCGCCTGCTCATACTGCTCCAGCACCCAATCCTCCTCCTGTGCGGCGGCGATCCAGTCCTGCATCCACGGATGGTTGATGAGGGTGATGATGTAGCCCATCGCGAAGCGCGGGCAGGGGAGCGAATAGGTCACGATGCGCGTCGCGACCGGCGCGAACATGATGTCGACCGCGCCGAATGCGCCGAACAGGAAGTCGCCGCCCTGGCCGAAGCGGGCACGCGCCTGCGCCCACAACTCGTAGATGCGCGACAGGTCGGCGAGCACGTCGTCGTCGGGCTGGGTGGGGTCATAAACCTGGCGGACGTTCATGCTGTGCTTGCGGCGCAGCGGCGCGAAACCCGAATGCATCTCCGCCGCCATCGACCGCGCCATCGCACGTGCGGCGGGATCGGCGGGCCAGAATTTGTCGCCGCCCGATTTCTCGTTCAGATATTCGACGATCGCCAGACTGTCCCACACGACGATGTCGTCACCGTCCCACAGGATCGGCACCTTGCCCGACGACGGCGCGAACTCGTCGCCCTCGCGCCGCTTGTCCCAGTCGGCGTCGTAGAGCGGCACGACGACCTCCTCGAACGACAGGCCCGACAGTTTGGCCGCCAGCCAGCCGCGCAGCGACCAGGAGGAATAGGCCTTGTTACCGATGATGAGCTTCAGCATGGGGCGAGTCGTGCCACGCGGCGGCGGGGCTGTCGACCCCGCCGGAACCGCAGGCGAAACGATCCGTTGCCAAGGCCATGGTCGAGAACGGAAAAGGCGGCGATCCGCACAGCGTGGGCGAGGTGCTCGACCGGTTGCAGGAACTGGGCGATGATGCCGGTGGCGACAAGGTCCGACTGGGAGACATGCTCGAGGCGATGGGCCACCGCGCCTATGGCCCGTTCCTGATCGTGCTGCCGATGATCGAGATTTCGCCGGTCGGTGGCATTCCCGGCCTGCCGACCGCACTGGCGGCGGTCCTTGCTTTGCTGGCCATCCAGTTGGTGCTCGGCCGCAAGCATCTGTGGCTGCCGGGGTTCCTCGCCAATCGCGGGATGAAGGGCGGCAATCTGCAAAAGGTTGTCGAGAAGGGCCGGCCGATCGCCAAGCGGATGGACAGGTGGTTCCACGGCCGGTTGCCGGCACTAACGAAAGGACCGATGGTCAAGGTCGCTGGAGTCGCGGTGCTGCTGCTGTGCCTGACCGTGCCGCCGCTGGAACTGTTGCCGTTTGCCAGCACTGCGCCGATGGCGGCGATCATGGCGTTCGGCATCGCGCTGCTGGTGCGCGACGGGGCGTTGATGATCGTCGCGTGCGCGTTGTCGGTGGGCGCGGTGGCGCTGGGGGCGGGGTTGTTCGCGACGAGGCAGGGGTAGGGCCGGTCCGGCATCCCTGCCACGCCCGTCACCCCAGCACAGGCTGGGGTGACGGGCGTGGCAGGCGCTGCGTGTTCCAACGGGGAGGCCCCAGCCTGCGTTGGCGTGACGGGCGTGGTCGGAGCCGAGGCTACCCGAGCGATTCGATCACCGCCGCGCGCAGTTCGGCGATGCCCATGCCCTTCTCGCTCGACGTCGAGATCACGTCGGGATGCGCCGCGGGGCGCTTGCGCACCTCGTCGCCGACCGCGGCATAGACCGCGTCCAGCTCGCTCGCCTTGATCTTGTCGGTCTTGGTCAGCACGATGCGGTAGCTGGTGGCAGCCTTGTCGAGCATCTCGAACACCTCGCGGTCGACATCCTTGATGCCGTGGCGCGAATCGATCAGCACCAGCGTGCGCTTCAGCACCTGCCGCCCGCGCAGATAGTCGTTCACGAGATAGCGCCACTTGCGGACCATGTCCTTGGGCGCCTTGGCAAAGCCGTAGCCGGGCATGTCGACCAGCCGGAATTTCAGCGGCGTGCCGATGTCGAAGAAGTTCAGCTCCTGCGTCCGCCCCGGCGTGACCGAGGTCCGCGCCAGCGAGGTGCGGCCGGTCAGCGCGTTGAGCAGCGACGACTTGCCGACGTTCGACCGGCCGGCGAAAGCGATCTCGGCCACCTCGGGCGGGGGCAGATGCTCCAGCGACGGAGCCGACTTCAGGAACTGGATCGGCCCCGCAAAGATCTTGCGTGCCGCCTCGGCCTGTTCGGGGTCGAAGCGGTCGTCGCCCGGTGGCGGGGGTGGGAGGTCGTTCACTTTGCCGGAGCCTGCTTGAGCGCCGGATGCCGCGAATAGAGCAGCTGCTGCTGCGCGATGGTGAGCAGGTTCGACGTGATCCAGTAGACCTGGAGGCCCACCGCGAACGGGGCCATGATGAACATCAGCACCCACGGCATCAGCCCGAAGACCTGTTTCTGCATGTCGTCCATCGGCGCCGGGTTCAGCTTGAACTGGAAGTACATCGAGATGCCCAGCAACACCGGCACGATGCCGATCGCGAGGAAGTGCGGGGGCGTGAAGTCGAGATAGCCGAACAGGTTCAGGATCGTTGCCGGATCGGGTGCCGACAGATCCTTGATCCAGCCGACGAACGGCTGGTGCCGCATTTCGATGGTCAGCAGCAGTACCTTGTACAGCGCGTAGAAGATCGGAATCTGGATCAGCGTCGGCAGGCAGCCGGCGACCGGATTGACCTTTTCCGTCTTGTACAGCGCCATCATCTCCTGCTGGAGGCGCGGCTTGTCGTCCTTGTAGCGTTCCTGCAGCACCTTCAGTTTGGGCTGGATCGCGCGCATCGCCGCCATCGAGGCGAACTGGCGCTGGGCGATCGGGAACATCAGGCCGCGGATCGTCAACGTCAGCAGGATGATCGCCACGCCAAAATTGCCGACCATGCGGAACAGCCAGTCGAGATAGGTGAAGATCGGTTCCTCGACGATGCGGAACCAGCCCCAGTCGATCGAGCGCGAGAAATAGGGCACGCCCTGTTCCTCATACGCGTTCAGCAGCTTGTTTTCCTTGGCACCGGCGAAGAAGCGCGCGCTCTGCGTCATCGCCTGCCCCGGATTGAGCGTGGCGAGGGTGGGCGAACGGTAATCGGCCTGGTGACGCTGGTCGCCGCCCTTCAGCGACAGCGCGTGCTGCGCGTTCTGATCGGGGATCAGCGCGGTCATCCAGTAATGGTCGGTGAAGCCGAGCCAGCCGCCCTTGGTGCTGAAGCTGGTCGGGGCGGCGTCGATATCCTTGTAGTCGACGTCGAACTTCACGCCGTTGCCCGCTTCGTAGATCGGGCCGACCTGGATCGTCATCGTATCCTTGTCGACCGGCGCGCCGCGACGGCTGAGCAGGCCGTAGGTGGCGACCTGCACCGGCTGCGCGCCGGTGTTCACCACGCTCTGGCGGACGGTGAACATATAGCCGGTATCGACCGAGATCTGCATCAGGTAGCGCTGGCTGCCCGCCTGCGTGGTCAGCGTGACCGGCGTTGTCGGCGTCAGCTTGTTGCCGCTGGCGGTCCACAGCGCGTCGGCGGGCGGGGGCGTGATGCCGGTGCCGCTCCAGCCGAACTGCGCGAAATAGGCATCGGTCGTGCCCGACGGCGACAGCAGCCGGACCGGCGGCGAATCCTTGGCGATGGTTTCCTGGTGCTTGACCAGCACGAGGTCGTCGATCCGCCCGCCGCGCAGGTTGATCGAGCCCCGTACCGCCGGGGTGTCGATCACGACGCGCGGGGTTTCGCGCAGCACCACCGCCCGGTCGCGAATCGCGTTGGCGGTGTCGGCGGCGGGATCGGTCGCGGGGTTGGCGACGGGCTTGCTCTTGCCGTCCTCCAGCTTCGTCACCGGAGGATTGGCGGCCGGGAAGAAATGGTTGGCGATATACGGCCAGCCGAACAGCACCAGCGCAGCCAATACCGCGAACAGCAGGAAATTCTTCTGATCGTTCTTCACGCGAGTTCCTCAGGCGTCAGTCTCAAGGCACGGGATCGTGGCCGTGCCCGCCCCAGGGATGACAGCGCGCGATCCGTTTCGCGGCCAGCCAGCCCCCCTTGACCGCGCCATAGCGGGCAATGGCGGTGATTGCATAGGCCGAACAGGAAGGTTGGTAGCGGCACGACGGCGGCAGGATCAGCGATGGTCCCAGCTGCCACGCGCGCGCGACCAGCATCAGCGCGCGGGCCGGAATGCCCGGGCGGGGCGCATCGCCCACGTCGCTCACCGGCGGACCTTGCGCAACGCCCTGGAAAGATCGGCTTTCAGGTCGTCGAACGGGCGTTCGATGCCGCTGTTCCGACCGATCAGCACGTGATCGGCACCGGCAATGCCCTGTTCGGGCAGCAGCTCTGCGGCAAGCGCGCGAAAACGCCGTTTCATCCGGTTGCGGACGACGGCGTTTCCGACCTTCTTCGATACGGTAATGCCGATTCGCATCGCCTGTGGCGGCGTATCGGCCAGTTCGTCCGCGGCACGCTGTCGCACCAGCAGGACGAAGCCGGGCATGGGCGCCCGGCGTCCGGCATTCGCCGCCAGATAATCCCGGCGGCGAAGCATTTTCCTCAGGCCGACAGCTTCTTGCGACCGCGCGCACGACGCGCCCGGATCACGTTGCGGCCGCCCGGCGTCGCCATGCGCGAGCGGAAGCCGTGACGACGGGCCCGTACCAGGTTGCTCGGCTGAAAAGTCCGCTTCATCACTCATTCCCCGGGTATTCAAACTGCCAGAACGTAAAAAGCCGCCAGTGACGGCGGCCGCGTGGCCAGCGCCTTAGCCACGGGTGCCCATGAAGTCAACGTCCGACCGTCAGGCCATCGGCGCGCAATCGCCGCCGCTTTGCGCTCGGCCGGCGCAGGGCCCTGTCCGACAGTGCCCGGACGCGCGGGTGGCGGCGCATCGCCCGCGCGAAGCGCACCCGCGCCCGGCGCGAATTGCGCAGGATCAATGCGGTGCCGGCAGCAAAGGTGAAGATACCGGCCGGACCCGGCAGCAACGCTACCAGCGGCGTCATCAGGATCAGCAGCATGCCGACGATCAACAGCAGGGCGCGCATCGTGACATGGCCCATGCCAGTGGGGCGTTGCGGGGGCAAGGCGGCGATCGAGCGCCGACCGGCATCGATCGCGTGCTTCTTCGATTCCACCCGTCGTATCGATCGGCCGTTCCCTCGCCCCGGAAAGCGGCTATGGACGTCGGGGGCAAACGGGGAACAGGGGCAGCATGGTCGCGATCGTATCGACGGCGGCGTATCTCGGGCTGGAAGCGCGACGGGTCGAGGTGCAGGTGCAACTGGCACCGGGCGTGCCCGCCTTCGTCGTCGTCGGCCTGCCCGACAAGGCGGTCGGCGAAAGCCGCGAGCGGGTGCGCGCCGCGATCGCCGCCATCGGCCTGTCGCTGCCGCCCAAGCGGATCACGGTCAACCTGTCGCCCGCCGACCTGCCCAAGGAAGGATCGCATTACGACCTGCCGATCGCGCTGGGCCTGCTGGCGGCGATGGGCGTGGTCGATGCCGAGGGGCTGGCCGAGCATCTGGTCGTCGGCGAACTGAGCCTCGACGGCCGGATCGCGGCATCGCCCGGCGTGCTGCTGGCGGCGATGCTGGCGAGTGGCGAGGGGCGGGCGCTGATCTGTCCGGCGGCGCAGGGGGCGGAGGCGGCATGGGCGGGGACGACGGTGGTGGCGGCGCCCGACCTGTTGTCGCTGCTGAACCACCTGAAGGGCGAGCAAATGCTGCGTACTCCGGTGCCGGGCGGGGCCGAGGACGGCTGGAGCGGCAACGACCTGAAACAGGTGAAGGGACAGGAGACCGCCAAGCGCGCGCTGGAGATCGCCGCGGCCGGCGGACACAACCTGCTGATGGTAGGACCACCGGGGGCGGGCAAGTCGCTGCTCGCCTCATGCCTGCCGGGCATATTGCCGCCGCTGGATGCGGCCGAGGCGTTGGAAGTGTCGATGGTCCAGTCGGTGGCGGGAACGCTGACCGGCGGGCGGATGACCCGCGCGCGCCCGTTCCGCAGCCCCCACCACTCCGCATCGATGGCGGCGCTGACCGGCGGTGGGCTGCGCGTGAAGCCCGGCGAGATCAGCATGGCGCATCTGGGCGTGCTGTTCCTCGACGAACTGCCCGAGTTCCAGCGCGCGGTGCTCGATTCGCTGCGCCAGCCGCTGGAAACCGGCGAGGTCAGCGTCGCGCGCGCCAATGCGCACGTCACCTTTCCGGCGCGGGTGCAGCTGATCGCGGCGATGAACCCGTGCCGCTGCGGGCATCTGGGCGATCCGGCGCTGGCCTGCGCCCGAGCGCCGCGCTGTGCCGCGGATTATCAGGCAAAGGTGTCCGGACCGCTGCTCGACCGGATCGACCTGGCGATCGAGATGGCGGCGG
This sequence comes from Sphingomonas sp. 2R-10, assembly GCF_030062225.1. NCBI lineage: Bacteria > Pseudomonadati > Pseudomonadota > Alphaproteobacteria > Sphingomonadales > Sphingomonadaceae > Sphingomonas > Sphingomonas sp. 2R-10. The sequence goes on along the minus strand of NZ_JASCXF010000007.1, from coordinate 21,575 downwards.
TCAGCGCCGCCGACCTGGTCCTGCCGCCGCCCGCTGAAGGTTCGGCGGAGGTGGCGGCGCGGGTGGCGGTGGCGCGCGCGGTGCAGCGGGAACGCTATGCCGCCGACGGGGTGCGGACCAATGCCGAGGCGGACGGCAGCGTGCTGGAACGTGCCGCGACGCTCGATGCGCCGGCCCGCGCGCTGCTGGCACAGGCGGCGGAGGCGATGCGGCTGTCGGCCCGCGCCTTCCACCGCGTGCTGCGCGTCAGCCGGACGATCGCCGATCTGGCGCAGGCGGACGGCGTCGGACGCGCGCATGTCGCCGAGGCGCTGAGCTATCGCCGCCGTCCGCCGACGAATTGAAGAGCGCGCCGACGGGCCATCATGTCTTACCGGGGCGGCCGTGCCGTAACGGGAGGGTGCCTGCGGGAAATGCGGCGATTTCGAGGAAACCTTTTGGCGGCTTCGCGGTTGGCACCGTTGCTATCCCGTAACGAGAGGGTTTTATCGATGGAATGGATGCTGCTGCCATTGAAACGGTATGCCGAATTTTCCGGGCGCTCGCGGCGCAAGGAATATTGGATGTTCGTGCTGGGTTACCTGATCGTGTTCATGATCCTCGGCGCGATCTTCGGGTTGCTGGGTGCGTTCTCGTCGAGCATGGCCGAGGTTCAGGCCGGATCGGTGAACGGTCCGCTGATGCTGGCGGTCGTCGTCCTCGGCATCCTCGGCCTCGGCATCCTGATCCCCTCGATCGCGGTACAGGTACGTCGGCTGCACGACCGCAACATGAGCGGCTGGTGGCTGCTCGGGATCTATGTCGTCAGCTTCATCCCGGTGGTCGGGTTCATCGCGTCGATCGGGTTGCTGGTCCTCCTCGCGCTGCCGGGCACGGTCGGTCCCAACCGCTTCGGTCCCGACCCCAAGGACCCCTATGGCAAGCTGAACGACGTCGACGTGTTCGCCTGATCCAACCGGTTGCGGGGGCACGCAGCTTGGGCTAACGGAGCCCGGCGTGCCCCTGTGGTGAAATTGGTAGACGCGTCCGACTCAAAATCGGATTCCGCAAGGAGTGCTGGTTCGATTCCGGCCAGGGGCACCAGTTTCCCGTCATCGATGTGTTAACCCGGCGTTAGCGTCCGATCGCCATGCTGTCGTGGCCATGAGCGATTCGTCGTCCGACCGGTTTCCTCCCCGCCCGCGGCGGGACAGCGTCATCCTGCACGCCCGGGTCGAGGCGGTCGACCGGGTGGCCGAATGTCGTGTCCGCAACCTGTCCGAATCCGGCGCCTGTATCGACGATCCGGCGGGACTGCCATCGGACGGGCGGGTGCTCGTCACGATGGGCACGCTGCACCATGTCGAGGGGCGGGTGCGCTGGGCACAGGACGGGCGGGCCGGCTTGCATTTCGCCGCGTCGCACATCGACGTCGCTGCCGCACGCCGGCCGCGCGGGACCGTCGCACCCGCACCGCAGAACCGCGCGGGATGGCTTGCGAACCTCCACAGTCCCTATCGCCGCGGCGACGACTGAGCTTCGGTTCGATTCCTGAATAGGGTTGGATCAAATCCTCAGTCGGGGCTGCGGCAATAGGCGTCGAGGAACTGCTGGTGCGTCGGCAGCTGTGCCACCGTTGCGGCGATGCCGCCGCGCAACTGGTCCAGTGCCGCGCCCAGTTCACCCGGCGGCATCGCCCTTGCCAGCGGATGCCAGGCGACGGGGGCAAGGCGCTGGCCCAGCATCACCTGCACCCATGATCCGACTCGGAACAGGTCGTCGGCGGACTGATAGGTATGCGCACCCTCTGCGAACAGCGCGATGCGTTCGGCGAGGCTGTCGGGCGGGGTGATCTCGCGCCGTTCGCGCCAGAAGGGGTCGTCCCGCTGGTTGAGGTGATAGTGCAGCAGCACGAAGTCGCGCACCGCCTCTATCTCGCGCCGGCCCTGATCGTTGAAGCGCGCGCGCGCCGCCGCGCCGGGATGGCCGAAGGGCAGCAGCTGCACCAGCCGGGTCAGCGCGATCATGACGAGGTGCAGGCTGGTGGATTCCAGCGGCTCGACGAAGCCGCTCGACAGGCTGAGCGCGACGCAGTTGCGTTCCCACGTTGCCATGCGCCGGCCGGTGCGGAAGCGGATCAGGCGCGGTTCGATCAGCGTCTCGCCCTCGATCGACGCCAGCAACCGCTCGCGCGCCGCGTCGTCGTCCAGATGGCGCGAGCTGTAGACCAGCCCGTTGCCGACGCGGTGCTGCAGCGGGATCTGCCAGCGCCAGCCGGCATCGTGCGCGATCGCGCGGGTATAGGGCGGGGCGGGGCCCACGCTGCGCGTCTGCACCGCCAGCGCGCGGTCGGTCGGCAGCCAATGGCCCCAATCCTCGAACCCGACGCCCAGCGTCCGTTCGATCAGCAGCGCGTGGAAGCCGGTGCAGTCGAGGAACAGGTCGCCCTCCACGCGCTGCCCGTCGTCGAGCACCAATGCGGCGATGTCACCGCCCATGGGATCGCGTTCGACCCGCGCGATCCTGCCCTCGATCCGGGTCAGCCCCTGCGCTTCGCTGCGCCGGCGCAGATAGGCGGCGTAGCGGCCGGCATCGAAATGATAGGCGTAGTTGAGCGGCGTGTCGGGACCGCCGACGAACCGCCCGGCCTCTGCCGCCTCGTGTTCGAGGCAATAGGCGCCGATCGGGGCGGCGGCGCCCTGTCGCTGTGCCTCCAGCCAGAAATGCTGGAAATCGCCCATCCATGTCGATCGGCCGACCTCGCCGAACGAATGGACATAGCGGTCGTCGCGCTGCGCCCATCCTTCGAACGCGATGCCCAGTTTGAAGCTGGCGCCGGTCGCGGCCATGAACTCCGCCTCGTCGAGGCCGAGCAGCGCATGGAAGCTGCGGACTGTAGGGATCGTCGCCTCGCCCACGCCGATGGTGCCGATCGCTTCGGATTCGACCAGCGTCACCTGCACCAGGTCGGCCAGCTGCCTGGTCAGCAGCGCGGCGGCCAGCCAGCCGGCGGTGCCGCCGCCGGCGATTACGATACGCATGGGGGTCATCGGTTCAACCGTTGCAGCAGACGTGCGCGCAGCCGCCGCGCGGCGGGTTCGTCGAGCGGGGCGAGATCGCCGTGGATCGCCATGGGCAGATGCGCGCGCGCGCCGTCACCGCCGCTCCAGACATAATGGTCGAACATCGCCGCCCATGCCGCGCGCTCGGCCGCGGGCCGTTCGCGCAGCGACAGCAGCGCGTGGAGCAGGGTCGTCATCGGGCTGTCGACAAAGGCCGGCACGTCGTTCCACCAATAGTTCATCAGCACGTTGAACGATGCCAGCGCCTCGACATTGTGCCACCACAGCGCGGGGTAGAACAGGACGTCGCCGGGTTCGAGATCGGCGACCTGTGCGTGGGCCAGCGCCTCGGCGAAGCGGGGATGGCGGTCGAGGTCGGGCGCGCGCAGGTCGACCATGCTGACAACCTGGCCGCCCGGTGTCGGCTCCAGCGGTCCCGGATACAGCTTCGCGACCTGATCGGGCGGGAACAGGGTGAAGCGCCGCCGCCCGACCACGCAGACGGCGAGGTTGTTCGACATGTCGTAATGCGTTGCCGCGACGGTGCGGTTGCCGATCCAGATGCTGGCGAGCGGCGGTGCCGCGCCCGACGACAATGGCGGCAGCGACAGGTCGTTGTCGGTGCGCAGGCCGGGCAGATAGGCGTCGAGATCGGTCGAACCGATATAGAAGGCCGGCGATTCCGGGTCGTCGAGATGCCGTTCGATCCGGTCGAGATAGGCGCAAAGGCCGATCCGGCCCGCGTCGAAATTCAGTCCCGACCAGTCGTCACGATAGAAGAAGCGCCCGCCGATCGCCGGATCGCCGGTATAGCCCACGATCGGCCGCCCGCCGTCGAACTGCTTCAGATAGGCGATGGCCGCCGCCGGACCCGCCCGGCCCGCGGCGACCAGAGGCCAGTCGGCGGCGATCCCGCGCAGGACCACCGGCTCGTTCGCCGCGACCAGCGCCACGGGCGAGAGGTCGGAAAGGCGAGCGCCCTCGATCACCCGGACGGGGCGGGGCGGTGTCATCCGCCGTGCCGCTGGCGACGACGATCGATCAGCCGCGGCATGTTGTCGAGCGAGGCGACCGCCATGAACGCCGCACGCAGCGCCCCGCTGCGGTGGAGCGTCGCCAGCGCATCGGCGTCCAGCGTGTCCAGCCGGTCCTCGTCGATGACGAAGATGCCTTCGACCGCGCAGGTCTGGCCGTCGCCCAGATCGATCTCGATCGTGGTCGGGCGCAGCAGCCGCGCCGCCTCCCATGCAGCGAACAGCGGGGCGTTGATCGCCTGCCCCTCGCGGATCACGTCCAGCACCGCCTCGATATGGGCAAGATACGGCGCGGTCCCGCCATGTTGCAGATAGAGCGACTCGCCGGCCTGTCCGACGCGCGGATCGTCGAGATCGACCTGCACGCCCTGTCCGTCGGGGGCGGGGGAGAAGGGGCCGCGCTGGCGGACGGCAGGAATATAGCTTGCCCGCCAGCCATCGGGCCCGAGAAAGAGATTGTCGTCGGGGTCGAGCCCGAGCAGCGCCACGGCGTAGAACCCGCCACGCTCGTCGCGGCGGAACAGGATCGGATAGTCGCGCTGCGCCGTTTCGAACTCGTTGGGGAACAGCAGCACCTGATTCACCGCGTCGCCATGCGCAGCACCATGCGCGACCGCGACGGTCAGGTCGTGGTGGTCGACGTTGTTGAGGGGCACGGGATGGGGCATCGGCGGCACGAACCTGCTGTAGAACGGGCGGTCAGGATACGGGGTGGCGCGGTAAAGGAAAGAGCCCGCCGCCGAAGCGGACGGCCCTTTCCAGTTACCTGGGCGCCCTAGAAACGGTAGCGCGCGCCCAGCAGGAAGCGCGGCTTCAGTTCCTGCGCGAACACCAGCGCGTTGCGATCGCGGCCGTACTGGACCAGCGGTTCGCTTGTCAGGTTCACGCCCTCGATCGACAGCGCCATCTTGTCGCTCAGATCGTAGCTGATGTTGAAGTCGAGCGTGCCGAACGGCGCCACGAACAACGGGTTGCGGCTGTCGCCCTGGTTGGTCGCGGCGAGGAACTTGTCGCGCCAGTTGTACGACACGCGCGCCGACAGCCCGTTCCTGTCGTAGATGATCGAGCCGTTGGCGCTGTCGCCCAGACCGGTCAGCGCGAACACGTTGACGCTGGGATCGGCGGCGATGTCCGCGTTCACGTCGCCATACACCTTGGTGTACGACGCCTGCACGCCGAAGCCGGTGTTGCCGAAGAAGTGCTGCCCGGCCAGTTCGAAGCCATAGATATGGCCGTCGCGGTTGTTCACCGGCTGCGACACCGCGAAGGTGTAGAGCGGGTCCTGTGCGTTGCCGAAGATGTCGACCGATTGCAGGATGCTGTTCACATAGTCCTGGTTCAGTGCGCCCGCCGCGTTCCGGTTCGCCTGGAAATTGGCGTCGGCCTGTGCGGTGTTGCCGCCGTTCTGGCTCAACAGCGCGGTGTAGGTGAAGAGGTTTACGTCGCTGAGGTCGGCGCCCAGCGCGCGCAGCCGGTCGGCCGCGGTGCCCGAGCGGGTGCCGGGCGCCCCCGACGACGGATCGCGCAGGTCGAACAGCGTGCGGTTGAAGACGCCCGTGCCGATGAAGTTGCGCACCCGCTTGTCGAAGAAGCCGAGCGAGACATAGCTCGACGGCTTGTAATACCACTCCACCGACAGGTCGAAATTGTCGGACACGAGCGGCAGCAAACCGGCATTGCCTGAGGAGCCGGTCGGCCGGCCGCCCAGCGCGACCGGACGGCTGGGCGCGCCCGCGGTGGTCGATGCGAACAGGTTGCCATAGTCGGGCCGCGCCAGCGTCCGGCTGGCCGAGGCGCGGGCGATGAAGTTGTCGAACACCTCGATGTTGAAGTCGATCGCGGGCAGCAGGTTGGTATAGCTGCCACGCTGCGACACCGTCGACGCCGACGAGGAGATGACCGACGAGAAATCGTTGTCGGCGTCCCATTTGATCGCCGACGGAACCGCCTGCAATGCGATCGAGCGGACCTTGGTCTCTTCGTAGCGGGTGCCGAAGACGAGGTTGGCGTTGCGGCCGGCGATCTCGCCCTTCCACGTGATCTGGCCGTACACCGCCCAGATCTTTTCGCCGACGCTGTCATAGTCGTTGGCGGTCGTGTTGATCGGATTGGCGGCGTAGAAGTTCGAGAAGATGTCGTTCAGCACGACCGCGTTGCCGCGGAAGGCGGTGCGCTTCTGATCGGCCGGGGTGAACCGGTCGAACTTGCAGTCGAGGCAGAAGGTCTTGACGACGTTCGAGGCAAGCCGCTGCACGATGCCCGGATCGGTGATGCCCCAGTCGCCCAGCTGCTGCTGCGTCTGCACCCGCTGGCTGGTCATGACCGCGTCGCTGTAGGTGCCGCCGAAGTCGAACCGGCTGCCGGCGCCCAAGTCCCAGCCGAGGTCGGCGCGACCGCCGTTGATCCGCTGCCGCTGCGTCGCGGTGTTGGTACGCGCGATCTGCGTGCCGAGGTCGCCGATGTCGAGGACGCCGTTGCCGTTGCCGTTGATCCGGTCGTTGATCGTCTGCGTCACCTGCGGAAAGCCGGTGCTGTAGTCGATCGCCTGGGCACTGATGACCGGCGCGCCGAGCGACAGCAGCGTCACCGACGTGCCGTTGGGCGCGTCCGGCGTCGACTTCGACACGGCATGATAGCCGTCGAGGTTCAGCGTCAGATTGTCGGTCATCTGCCATTTGCCGTTCAGCCCGTAGGACTGAAGCTGGGTCTTGGTCGCGCGGAACTGTTGTTCGAAGCCCTGATCCTTCACGCCGTTGATCGATTCCGAGATGAAGTCGGGCGTGGCGATCACGTCGTTGCCGTTGAAGCGGATCCGGCCGAACGGGCGGTTGAACCAGTTGGTCTGCTCGCTGCGCTGTTCCTCCAGCCGGTTCTGCGCGAACAGCGCGTCGGCGGTGAAGGTCAGCCGGTCGGTCGGGGCGAACTGCGCCACCGCCTGTCCGTTGATGCGCTGGCGCTTGTTTTCGGAGAACTGGTAGCGGCTGTCGTTGGGGACCAGCGTGAACGGGGTGGTCGGGCGGTTCTCGATCTGGGTCTGCCCGTTGACGTACGGGCCGGCGGGGTTGAGCACGTCGGCGGTCGGGACCACCGTGAAATAGTTGGGCGCGCTCTGGGCCGAGGTGCTGTCGCGCCGCTGGAAGCTGCCGAACACCGACAGGCCGAAGGTGCGGGCGTCGTTGCGCCAGCTGACGAGGCCCGACACTTCGGGCAGCACGCGGGCGCCGACGCCGTCATTGGTGCTGACGTCGTGCAGCGCCTTGGCACCGACCGACCCGGTCAGCCCGCCTTCGCGCGAATCGAGCGGCCTGCGGGTGACGACGTTGATCGCAGCGCCGATGCCGCCCGACGGGATCGCCGCGCGGCCGGTCTTGTAGACCTCCAGCGCGGAGACGCCCTCCGACGCGAGATTCTGGAAATCGAACGAACGGCCGGTGCCGCGCGCGAAGTCGCCCGCGCCGCTGGTGTCGACGTTCGATGCCGGCAGCTGACGGCCGTTCAGCGTGACGAGGTTGAACCCGCCCGAGAAGCCGCGGACCGAAACCTGCGATCCTTCGCCGTTCACCCGGTTGATCGATACGCCGGTGATGCGCTGTAGCGATTCGGCGAGGTTGGTGTCGGGGAACTTGCCGATGTCCTCGGCGCTGATCGCGTCGACGACGCCCGCCGAATTGCGCTTGATGTCGATCGCGCGGTTGAGCGAGGCGCGGATGCCGGTGACGGTGATTTCGGCGCCATCCTCGACCGGGTCCTGGCCGGTCTGCTGGGCGGTGCTACCGTTGGTGCCCTCGGTCGCGCCGGGCTGGGCGTTGACGGCGGTGTCGCCGGTCTGTGCCGCGGCGATGCCGGGCGCGATGAACAGCGCTGCGAGCGCCAAGGTCGATGACGAGCGCGCGAGCGTGCCGAGAAGGTGACCCCTCATGCATATTCTCCCCTAGGATCGTGGTGCGGTTACGTCCGCCCATCTGTGTGCCGGATGATCCGACTGTGGTAACGCTACCACGTTGTCTACCGCTGTCAACTCATCGGTTGGCGCAACAAAGAAAGAATATCGGATAACCCGGGCACAGGATCGAACGCGGGTGCCTTGCATCGAGGAGCCCGATCGAGACCGGAGCGCCATGCGGAACGGGTGGGTCGACGGACCGGATCATACCAACGGTTGAGCGGTCCGATGCCGCCATTAACCAGAAATTATACACCGTGTCCTATCCATGACGGTGAGAGGAAGTCCGCCCGGGGGGGTGGCTTCCCCGGGGGTCATCCCATGGGAGCAGGACGCATGATAGGTTGGTTCCGCAAAGCTGCGCCGGTACGCCAGAAATTCGTCGTACTGGGCGTGGTCTATACCACCTTGGCCGCAATCCCGGTCGCGACGACCGCGCTGGCATTGTCGGACGCGCTTCCCGCCGGGACCCTGCTGGCGATGGCGGGCGGCGCACTGGTGCTGACGATGCTGATGTCGGTGCTGTTCCGCACGGCGATCTGCGATCCTTATGTCAGTTCGGTCGAACAGATGGAGGGAATCGCCGCGGGCGATTTCGCCTCGCCGATCCGGTATCTCGATCATAGCGACTGCGTCGGGCGCATGTCGAAGGCGATGGAAGTGTTCCGTGCGAACGGGCAGGCCGTGAAGAACGCGACGGCGACGCAGCAGCAGGTCGTCGGTGCGTTGGGGCAGGGGCTGTCGCGCCTTGCCGCCAGCGACGTCAGCTATCGCATCGACGAGACGTTCCCGGCCGATTACGAACCGCTGCGCCGCGACTTCAACGCCGCCATGCAGGCGGTGTCGGAAGTGCTGGCCGCGGTGCGCGAGGCGACCAGCGGCATCAACAACGGCGCCAACGACATCCGCGACGCGTCGGACGACCTGTCGCAGCGCACCGAACAGCAGGCCGCCAGCCTGGAGGAAACCGCGGCGGCGATGGACCAGATCACCGGCACCGTCCGCGAGACCGCCGTCGGCGCGACCCGCGCCAACAGCGTGGTCAGCGAGACCCGCGCCGAGGCCGAGCAGTCGGGCGACGTGGTCCGCCGCGCGGTGGAGGCGATGAACGGCATCGAGCGCGCCTCGGCCGAGATCGGCGACATCATCACCGTGATCGACGGCATCGCGTTCCAGACCAACCTGCTCGCGCTGAACGCCGGGGTCGAGGCGGCCCGGGCGGGGGATGCGGGCAAGGGCTTCGCCGTCGTCGCATCGGAAGTGCGCGCGCTCGCCCAGCGCTCGGCCGATGCCGCCAAGGACGTGAAGGCCAAGATCAACGCATCGTCGGAACAGGTGGCGACCGGCGTCGAACTGGTCAGCGAGACCGGCAAGGCCCTGCAACGCATCATCGGCCGCATCGGCGAGATCAGCACGCTGGTCAGTAGCATCGCGACGTCGGCCGAGCAGCAGGCGACCGGGCTCCAGCAGGTCAATACCGCTGTCAACGAGATGGACGGTGTGACGCAGCAGAATGCGGCAATGGTCGAACAGGCCACCGCCGCCGCCCGCAGCCTCGCCGAGGAAGCGCAGGAGCTGGCGCGTCATGTCGACCGCTTCAACCTCGGTGACGGCGCCCCCACCGCCTTCGCACCGGCGCCCGCGCACCACACGCCCGTCCGTCACGCTCCGACGCAGAGCGCCGTCCACCGGCTGCAGGCCCGTGTCGCACAGGTCGGGCGCGACATCGCCGCTCCGCCGCGGCGCAAGGTCGCGGCAGCGGGGGGCGCATCGTCTGCCGCGGCGGTGGCCGCCGACGACGACTGGACCGAATTCTGATCCGCCCGACCACCGGTACCCTTCATCGACGGACTTGCTCATGACCATCGCCCTGCCTGCCGTGCTCGACACCCCCGCCGCGACGGCGCTGCGCCAGACGCTGCGCGACGCCATCGCCGCGGGCGGTCCCGTCGCGATCGACGCATCGGGGGTCGAGCGGATCGGCCAGGCGTGCCTGCAGGTGCTGGCCGCGGCCGAAGCCGCCGCCGAGGACGCCGAACTCGACTTCCGTATCGTCGGCGCGAGCCCGGTGTTCGCCGACACGGCGTCGCTGGCGGCCCTCGACACCCTCCTCGCCGCCTGATTCCGGAGCGACCCATGGACCTCGACGCAATCCAGCAGATCTTCTTCCAGGAGTGCGAGGAAGGGCTCGCCGCGATGGAGAGCAACTTCGCGGCGCTGCGTGACGGCGACCGCGATTCCGAGACGATCAACGGCGTGTTCCGCTGCGTCCATTCGATCAAGGGCGGTGCGGGCGCGTTCGGCCACGAACGGCTCCAGGCCTATACCCACCAGTATGAGACGCTGCTCGACCTGATCCGCAACGGCACGCTGGAACTGACGCCCGCGCTGCTCGACGTGGTGGTCGGTGCGTTCGACATGCTGGCCGATCATGTCGCGGCCGCCCGCGACGGCGACACGCCGCCGTCCGACGGCGCGACGCTCGAACGGCTGACGGTCGCGGCCGGCGGCGATGCCGCCCCGCCGGCGGCGAAGGCGGCTGCACCCGAAGCGGCACCGGTCGCCCAGATCTCCGACGATTTCGACGACCTGATGTCGATGCTGGGCGACGTCGCCCAGTCCGAGGACGGGGCCGATGCCGCCAATGGCTGGCGCCTGCGCTTCGCGCCGGGACCAAGGGCGTTCGATCATGGCGCCGAGCCGCTGCTGCTTCTGCGCGAACTGACGATGCTGGGCGGCAAGGTTACCGCCTGCGACCGGGGCGAGCTGCCGACGCTGGACGCGCTGGAACCCGAATGTGGCTATCTGGTGTGGGACGTGGCGCTGCCGGCGAGCGTCGCCGAGGAGGATATCCGCGCGGTGTTCGAGTTCGGCGACCCGTCGGCGATCACCCTGACCCGCGGCGATGCCGAACCGGCGATGGCGCAGGACAGCGTCGATGCGCTGTTCGACCTGCTCGATTCGGTCGCGGCGCCCGCGGTCGTCGCCGACGAACCCGCACCGCCGCCCGCTCCGGCGCCCGCGCCGGTCGCCATCGTCGAAGCGGTCGAGGAAAAGGCCGCCCCGCGCGCCGCCGCTCCCACGCCTGCCGCCGCCCCGGCGGCGCAGACGATCCGCGTCGACCTCGACAAGCTCGACCGACTGGTCAACCTGGTCGGCGAGCTGGTCATCACGCAGGCGATGCTGGCGCAGCGGCTGGCCGAGAACCAGATGGGCGGCATTTCGGAGCTGAGCGACCTCGAACACCTGACGCGCGAGCTGCAGGAATCGACGATGGCGATCCGCGCGCAGCCGATGAAGACGGTGTTCAGCCGTGTGCCCCGCATCGTCCGCGAACTGGAGGGCGAGACCGGCAAGCGCGTCCGCCTCGAGGTCGATGGCGAGATGACCGAGGTCGACAAGACGGTGGTCGAGCGCATCGGCGAGCCGCTGACCCACCTGATCCGCAACGCCGTCGACCACGGGCTCGAAATGCCCGACGTCCGCGTCGCCAACGGCAAGTCGGCCGAGGGCGTCGTGCGCCTGTCGGCCGCGCACCAGTCGGGCCGGATCGTCATCACCGTGTCCGACGACGGGCAGGGGATCAACCGCGCCCGCGTGAAGGCCAAGGCGATCGAACGCGGCATCATCCTGCCCGACGCGGTGCTAAGCGAGGAGGAGATCGACAACCTGATCTTCGCGCCCGGCTTCTCGACCGCGGCGGTCGTGTCCAACGTGTCGGGCCGCGGCGTCGGCATGGACGTGGTGCGCAAGAACATCCAGGCGCTGGGCGGCCGCATCGGCATCCAGTCGCGCGAGGGCTTCGGGTCGAGCTTCTCGCTCAGCCTGCCGCTGACGCTGGCGGTGCTGGACGGGATGATCGTGACGGTCGGCGACCAGACCTTCGTCATTCCGCTGAGCCACATCGTCGAGAGCCTGCGCCCCGACGAGGTCGCGCTCAGCCGGCTGGGTCCCGACGGCACCGTGCTCGACGTACGCGGCGCCTATGTGCCCGTCCTGCGGATCGCCGACTATCTCGGCATCGACGGGGCGCAGCGCAACGCGACCGATGCGGTGCTGATCGTGGTCGAGGGCGACCATGGCCAGGCCGCGCTGCTGGTCGACACGATCCAGGACCAGCGGCAGGTCGTCGTGAAGAGCCTCGAAGCGAATTACCAGGCGATCGACGGCGTGGCCGGTGCGACGATCCTCGGCGACGGGCGCGTTGCGCTGATCGCCGATGTCGACGCGCTCACCTCGCGCGGCGGGCGCTATGCCGGCCGTTCGGCATTGGCCGCATGAGCCGCTCCGCCGCCCTCGATGACAGCCGCGCGCGCGAATTCGACTTTCGCGCCGCGGACCACCGCGCGATCGCCGCGCTGGTGTATGACGAGGTCGGCATCCTCCTGCCCGACGGCAAGGCGCAGCTGGTCTATGGCCGGATCGCGCCGCGCGTCCGCGCCTGCGGCCTCGGCAGCTTCGCCGACTATGTCACGCTGATCGGTCGCGATACGGTGGAGCGGGCGCGCGCGATCGATGCGCTGACGACCAACCACACCAGCTTCTTTCGCGAAAACCATCATTTCGAGGATTTCGTCGACCGCATATGGCCGGCGCTGGTCGACCGCGTCGCCGGGGGCGGGCGGGTACGGCTGTGGTCGGCGGCGTGTTCGAGCGGCGAAGAACCCTATTCGTGGCTGATGGCGATGTTCGGCGCCGATCGCAGCACGGCGCAGCGCTTGCTGAAGGGCGACCTGAAGATGCTGGCGACCGACGTGTCGCCCAGCGTCCTCGCGACCGCGCGCGCCGGGCAGTATTCGAAGGAAACGATGCGGACGATCCCCGCATCGCTCCGCGCGGCATGGACCCGGGGGGAGGGCGACGACCTGGTCGTCGATCCGGTGCTGCGCGACGCGATCGCGTTCCGGCCGCTCAACCTGCTCGGCGACTGGCCGATCAAGGGGCGGTTCGACACGATCTTCTGTCGCAACGTCATGATCTATTTCGACGAGCCGACGAAGGAGCGCCTCCTGGCGCGGCTCGCCGACCGGCTGGAGGTGGGGGGCATGCTGTATATCGGGCATTCGGAGCGGTTGATCGGTGCGGTGCAGGGCAAGTTCCGCAGCATCGGCCGGACCGCGTACCAGAAGGTCGCCGCATGAGCGTCCGCACGCTGATCGTCGACGATTCGCTGGCGATGCAGGCGATCATCCGCCGCCGGCTGCTCGCCGATCCGGGGATCGAGGTCGTCGGCACCGCCGCCAGCGCCGACGAGGCGCGGGCGCAGATCAAGGCGCTCGACCCCGATGTCGTGACGCTCGACATCGAGATGCCGGGGATGAGCGGGCTCGACTTCCTCGAACGGCTGATGCGGCTGCGCCCGACGCCGGTCGTCATGCTCTCGACGCTGACCGCGCAAGGGGCGGAGGCCAGCCTGACCGCGCTGGAGCGCGGCGCATTCGACTGTTTCGACAAGAAGCGCCTGATGGGCGGGGCCGATCAGGCCGGTACCATCGAGCTGAACGATCTGGTGCGCGCCGCCGCCACGTCGCGGCCTGCCGCCCGCAGCACCCCGATACGTACCGCGGCACCGGTGCAGGAGCGGGCGAGCTATACCCCGCGGCCCGGCGCGATGATCGCGATCGGCGCATCGACCGGCGGGGTCGAGGCGCTGATCGAACTGCTTTCGACCTTTCCCGCCAACTGTCCGCCGACGGTGATCGTGCAGCACATGCCGGCGACCTTCACCCCCAGCTTCGCCGCGCGCCTCAACCGGCTGTGCGCGCCTGCCGTCGAGGAAGCGCGCCCCGGCGCGATCCTGGCGGTGGGCAAAGTCTATCTGGCGCCCGGCGGCGAACGGCACCTGGAACTGGGCGGCGCGGGCGATCGTCGCCATTGCCGGCTGGTCGAGGCCGACAAGATCAACGGGCATCGCCCCTCGGTCGACCGGCTGTTCCATTCGGTCGCGCGGCTGGCGGGCGGCGATGCGACCGCTGCGATCCTGACCGGCATGGGCTGCGACGGGGCGGAGGGGATGAAGGCGATGCGCGCCGCAGGGTCGATGACCTTCGGCCAGGACAAGGCGACCAGCGTCGTCTACGGCATGCCCGCGATCGCGCATCAGATCGGCGCGGTCGCCGAACAGCTGCCGCTGCGCCGCATCGCCGCCCGGCTGTTGCAGGAATGTGCCGCATGACGACCTTCGCTCACCGCGACGGCCTGCGTCGACGGACCGTCGCGCAGGGCGAGACGCAGGTCAGCCACGAACCCGATGTCGTGCTGACGACCGTGCTGGGCAGTTGCGTCGCGGCCTGCTTCTACGATCCGGTCGCACAGATCGGCGGCATCAACCATTATCTGCTGGCCGACGGCACCGCGACCGACGCCGCATCGATGCAGCGTTACGGCGTCTACGCGATGGAGGTGCTGATCAACGCGATGCTGGCGGGCGGTGCCGCCCGGTCGCGGTTGCGTGCACGGATTTTCGGCGGTGCAACGATGCGTGAAGGATTTCGCGATATCGGTGGTGCCAACATCGCCTTCGCCCGTACTTTCCTGCGCGAGGAACGGATCGCGCTGGTCGGGGAGGATGTGGGGGGCACGAGCGCGCGGCGCGTGGAATTTCGCGCGGCGGTGGGACTGGCACGGTGCCGGTCGGTGACCGAGGCGGCACCGCCGATCGTCGTGCGCCGGCCCCCGCCGCCGCCCGCCGCCGTCGGCGACGTGGAATTTTTTTGATGACCGAATTCGTACCGAGGGGACCTCTAACCGTGGCAAAGACGATCATGACCGTCGACGATTCGCCCAGCATGCGGATGTTGTTGCGGGTCGCGCTCAACGATCTGGGATACAGCGTCGTGGAGGCCGAGGACGGCGTCCATGCGCTGGAAAAGCTCGACGGGTTCCAGCCTGACCTGCTGATTACCGACATCAACATGCCGCGCATGGACGGGTTCGGCCTGATTTCGGAGGTTCGCGGGCAGGGGCGCCGCAGCCTGCCGATCCTGGTGCTGACCACCGAAAGCTCGGACGAGAAGAAACAGCGCGCGCGCGACGCCGGTGCCACCGGCTGGATCGTGAAACCCTTCCATCCCGAAAAGCTGGCCGCCGCCATCCGGCGCGTCCTGCACTGATCCGACCGCCCGAGGAACCGACCATGTCCCGCCAACTCATCACCTTCCAGCTCGGCGACCAGATCCTGGGCGTCGACATCATGGCGATCCGCGAGATCCGCGCGTGGTCGCCGGCCACCCCGCTGCCCAATGTTCCGCCCTATGTCCGCGGCGTCGTGAACCTGCGCGGCGTCGTGCTGCCGGTGTTCGACCTGCGCCACCGGCTGAACTGGGGCCTGACCGATCCGTCGGCGCGCCACGTCATCATCGTGGTGCGGATCGGCGAGCAGTTGCAGGGAATCATCGTCGACGCGGTGAACGACATCGTGTCGGTCCATCCCGACGCGATGCAGCCGGTGCCCGACATGGGCGACACCGAAGCGTCGCGCTTCCTCGACGGCCTTGCGACGATCGACAACCGGATGATCCTGGTGCTGGCGCTCGACCGTCTGGTCGACCAGCCGATCGCCGAAGCAGCCTGACGTACCGCGTAACAGTTTTAGGGACTATCACATCATGCCCAGCACCAAGGTTCTCGTCGTCGACGACTCGTTGACCATGCGAGCGCTGATCTCCGGCGCGCTCGAGCGAATTCCGGGGGTCGAGGTCGTCGGGCTGGCCGATGGCGCGGCCGAGGCGCGATCGATGGTCGCGTCGCTCAAGCCGCATGTCATGACGCTCGACGTCGAGATGCCCGGCATGAGCGGCATCGAATATCTGGCAGAGATCATGGAATCGAAGCCGATGCCGGTCATCATGTTCTCCACCCGCACCACAGACGGCGCGGGCGAGACGATCGAGGCGCTGCGGCTGGGCGCGATCGACTGCCTGCCCAAGCCGCGCGTCGCCGCGCCGGCCGAGCTGAACGCGATCATCGCCAAGCTGGGCAAGCGCATCAAGTCGGCCCGCAACGCGCCGATGAAGGGGGCCAGGAAAACCACCTCCGCCGCACGGCCGATCGACTGGAACGGTCGCCTGCTGGTCGTCGGCGGCGATGCGTCGAGCACCGCGTCACTGTTCAACCTGTTCGGCGAATTTCCGGCCAACTGCCCGCCGACCATCGTCGTCCAGCACCTCGGCCCCGGCTTGGTCGAGGGCATGGTCGCCAAGCTCGGTTCGCAGGTCGCGCCGAAGGTCGTCGTCGCGCAGGACGGCATGGCGATCGAACAGGGCACGATCTATTTCGCGCCGCAGGGCGACCATCACCTCGTCATCGACGCCTGGCCCTCGGGCAAGCTGCGCCTGCTGGCACGCGATCCGGTGGCGGGCGAGCGTCCGTCGATCTCGCTGCTGTTCGCCGCCGCCGCCAAGGCGGCCGGATCGAACGCGGCCGGCGTGCTGCTGATCGACGGCAGCGAGGATGGCGGCGGCGGGCTGAAGGCGATGCTGGGCGCGGGCGGCTATGCCTTTTCCCCGGCCGAGAGCGGTGGCGGCCACACGCTGGCGCGCGGCATGGTGACGCAGCCGGTGGCGGCCGACGGCCTTGCCGCCGGCATCCTGAAACTGTGCTCGAAATGAGCGCGCTGGCCATGCAGCCGCTGCCACCGCCCGCGCTGGGCGAGGCGATGGCGGGGGAGCTGGAGCGCGCATCGCGGATGCTCGGCGACCTCGCCTTCGAACTGGGCAGCGACGAAGCGACGCTGCGCCGGCATTTGACCGGGTTGCAGTCGATCGATCACGTCACGCAGATCCTGCTCAACCTCGCCACCGTGCTGCGCGCGGGCGAGGGGGCGGACCAGCTGGCCGGGGTAACGCTGGAGGATCTGGCGGCGCGGTTGCGGGCGAGCCTGAACTGACTGGTGCCCCACAATGAACAAAGATGGGCACTCAGATCATTGGCAAATTCAACTGACCCGGAGATAGCACCGGCAATCCAAGCTCAACCCGCATTTACAGGCTGGACGTAATTCACGTTGGCTTGACGACATCGACCCAAAAGTGGACGTTCAGGTCGCCCCGCTCGCTTCCCAGCTTCGGTCGTTCATTCATGTTCGCCCGACGCCTCGACCAGCGATGGTGAAATTGGCGAGAAGTGGGACTTTCCTGCCATTCGGGAGCGGATGTCAAACGACTTGTCGTGTCAGAAGCCGACGTTCAGCGCTAGTCCGACCGGCATCGCAGGACGACATGGCCGGCCTTCAGTTTCTAATGCACAGTTCGGAAGCTATCGTTCGATCAGTCATCTTAGGAAGGAGTTTTGGCTGTTTCGTCCCTTCTATCCAAGAGGGTGAGCTTCGCGAAGCTATGAGGCCGGTGGTGGTCGCCACCCTCGCTAGGGTCACTCGCCACTTCAACATGATGCACGATTGTGCCACCATTCTTGCAGGGGCGGAATAATTGGGGGAAGCTGATAGGTGGCCTGGCGACGATTGCCAGTACGGCGTTCGACATTCGAAACGCGGGGACGCTTGCGTATACCGGGATTGGCAGGAAGCCCGTTTGAGATTGCAACGGGCGGTTCCTATACTCGACCACCAAGCGATCTGCTGGTCCAGATCAAGGCAGGCCTGCCGGTGGCGATCTTCGCCCTCGAATATGCATCCGGCCGAATTGCCAAATTATGGCCCCGCTACAGCAAGGCGATCGAACATGATGGGCGGAGCTTTCGCGTAATGGCAGCATTGAGCGCCGCCGAGGTCAGCGCTGCCTGCGCACTGCTGGCGCGAGCCCATCCGCAAGGTGCGTCGCGGCACGGCATGCTGATATCCCTGTATGAGGAATTTACAGATGGTTCGCGCGCCTTGGTCGGCGTCACGCAGCTTGGTGAGTATTTTCACACGCATTTCCCCGGCCGGGCCCAGTTCGGGCGGCCGATTCTCGGCAAGGGTTATGCGGCGATCACACGCGGCGATGTCGTGAAGTCGATTCCGATTACGGCAGCCAAGCGATTCGCGCTTCGCAAGAAGGACCGCTGCAACGGTCTGGGAGAAATCCTTGCCCGCGAAGCGCTGGTTGTTGCCGGCAATTATCGCTGGCCACCGGCCGGTGTCGTTGAGGTAAGCCGGCATATGGCTGCGAGGAAATTCTTCGACACCTGTTGTGGAACTTCACGTGACTTTTTATCTCGTTCAGGATATGTTCCAGTCCCGCTCGCAAAATGGCTTCGTCATGGCATCCTCAATCACCGCATTGCAGTTGAGCTTACCGATCGACCTGTGCCAGGATATTATTATGCCGACGTCCGCAGCGCCGAAAGACCCGCCTCGATCAAACGAGCCCTCGAAGCCCTCGAGTGACCGGTTGTTCGTGCCGCTGTCGAGCGATCCGTTCGCTTGGTTTAGCTCAGGAAAAAAGACCTGGGAACTGCGCAAGCGCGGACGTCAATATACCTGCAGTCATGTGCGGCGCGGTCGGGATGTCGAGTTGCGGCGAGGCTATACCGATGCCGAATCGGCGCTATGGGGCGAGATCATCGAGGTTCTCGAGGCCGACAGCATCGAAGCTTTCTTCAAATGCGTGCACTGGCACGCGGTGTTGCCCGAAAGCGGCTCGCTCGACGAGGCGATTGCGGATGCACGCCGCATCCTGAATATCGACAAAGGGGAGGATGCCCCGGTGCTGGGTTTCAAGGTCGAGCTTGCCCGTCCGTGAAGCGGATCGGCCTAAAGTCAGCCTATTTTCCACTAGTCGCCAATGGCCAGAAGCGATCGACGATTCGTGCTGGCGCGAAGACTGATTTGGTCGGCCCGGCGATGCTCGTCGCGGGATCGCAGTCGATCGCGATCGCGATTTCCGAGGTGGTGGTGAAGCCCTATGCAGCACTGACCGAGGACGATGCGCGTCTCGACGGGTTCGCCAGCCTTGCGGAACTGATCGCGGCGCTCGAAAGTTTCTACCCTTATCTTGGACCTGCCGATCCGGTCAGCATCCTGCATTTCGAGCCGATGGAAATAACGCGATGAGCAAAGTCGTCGTGCATGCTGCCTATGTGCTCGATGACAAGGCGAAGGGCGGGTTCGACGAGAAGTTCGGTGATTTTCTCGAGCAGGTCGGTCGTGACCTGCTGGTTGGCACCTTCGCCGATTTCCACAAGAGTATTTTTCCGAGCGCCGCTAATGCCGATGCATTTCAGAAGCGGGCCGCCGAGGCTGCGGCGTGCCATGACGATCGCAATGATGCCGATGTGGCAAAGAATATTTTCGGGTTCCGTGTTGAATTCGACACGAGTTTGTTCGCCGACCCTGACTATGCCCTTCAGCGGCTGATCCATACCCTTGCGAGCGACATATTCCTGCGACGGATCAGCGATCATGCCGGTTTTGTAGCCGTAAAGACCATCGACTTCGGCGCGCTCAAGGGCACAATCGAAGCCGCCTATCGCCCGCAGAGCAACGATCGCGCAAAGATCCGGCAAGCTTTTGCGCTCGGCGATCATAAGCCGTTGCTAGCCTTCAGCCTCAAGCCGCGCAGTTGTCTGTCGGATGACGATTATTATGCGATCACGCGGCAGGCGTTCGACAGCGGCTGTGACATCGTCGAGCTCGATACACGCGACCTTTTGCTGCACGGTGCCGACCGACTGGCGCTTTTCGAAACGTTGACGTCACTGGCGCTCGATATGTCGAAGGGTCGGATCTGCCGTTTTTCTGCCAATCTGTCGGGTCCACCGCGGGTGATCGGGCCGATCTACGAGCGTCTAGCCCAATTGCATGAGGCTCAGGCCCCGGAAGGTCCCTGGGTGATCAAGGTTGATGGCAATCTCGATGGGCTGTCTCTGGTCCAAGCCATTCGGGCTGGCCAATTCACGGCTTATGCGCAGCCGATCATTACTTGCTACCCGGTACTTAAATATGCGCTCGAACGCGCACTTGGCCCGAATGGGTTCGTTCGCATGCTCGCAATGAGCGGTGTCGATGTCATTTATCCAGGCCAGTCTCCCAGCTTCGGCAATGCAAATGGGCGGATTGATACTCAGCGTGTGGCTGCGGCCAAGCAGCATTATCAAACGATGGATATGGGCGGATATCCGCTGCTCAGCGTTGCCGGCGGCGTCGCAATCAATTCGGTTCATGCTTGCTTATCGGTGCTGGGGCCCGATATCGCCTTTTTCGTCGGCGGCGGAATCGCGACTAGCAAGCACGGCATCAAATCCGGTGCCAGCAACTTTGCCCGGGCGATCGAATATGCCTGCCTCGATCTGTTCGAAGGCCAGAACGTCAACGGTCTTGAGGCCAAGTTCGTCGACTTGTCGAAAGTCTATTTCGACAATGGCAAGGTTCCAGAGGAATATGAATTCATACGTCCGACCACGCTCAAGGCTATCGCCGGTCGCTACAAATCGACCAGTCTGGAAAGCTGAAGCGTGATGGAGATACTGACTATCATCGCGATCCAGCTTAAGGGAAGTTTGGTGTTTCTGCTCGGCCTCGGCGGCATGTATACGACGGTTCGGGCGCTGATCACCGGCATGGTGACCCTCCCCGAGATCGACACAACGCGCGCCTCGATCGAGCTCGAAGCAAATCGGCTGGTCTTACAATTACGGGGGCTGGCGCTGGCAAGTGTCCTGCTGTTCATCGCGGCTGTCTGGATGTATTTTGCTGGTCCGATCGCGAGCATCGATGCGGATATGCTCAAGGCCAGCAAAGCGGTCCTCACCTCGGCACAAGTTTATAGCATCATAGCGCTGGTGATGATTGCGATCATCCTCGCTTTCATCGAATTGCGGGCCACGGTCCTGCGGACCCGCCTTGGAAAATTGTCGACTGCGAAATAGCGGGCAATACGTTGAACAGACGACATGATCGATCGCTCGGCGCGTTGGTTCGCCAGGTATCGCGCTTCACCGAGTAACATGAACGAGCGGCTGCTCTTGGGCCCGATTAAGCACCTCTTTAGCGACCGGAATGGGCGCGTTGCTGCCATGCCGTTTTGCGCTGAGCGAATGGCGGGTTCTGGAGCAAGCTGTCGTCCAAAGCCCAATCGGCAAACGACGCATTTTGGTCGCGAACTGCCGCTCTGCCCTCCTGTCCTGATGACCCATTTGTCGACACTCGCTGGCGCTTTTCGGCTTCCGAACTCCGGTCATTGGTTCATGTTGCGGGAGCGCTGGTCGAATGGCTCGGTATGGGACAAAGCCGTCATTCCCAAGTTCTGGCCTGAATGTCAGGTCTTGCCGCGAGCAGACATTCGGCGTTTGCTAGACCTCCCTCGCGCGGCGGCCGCGACTGGGTCGATAGCGGACTAGCAGCCTATAAGTTTTGGATCGCTAAAGTAGACACACTTCCATCTAGCTAATGACCGGAGCGGACATGCGCTCGTGTCATTTGTCGAATGGGATGTTTTCCATCGATATGGCGACCGGCGTTGTTTCTCGTCCAGCTGGTCAGCGCGCTTGAACGTAAGCGTGGCCGGCAGGCCGCCTTGCGGTAGCATTGGCATCCGGGATGCTTGTCGCCTTTGACGAGGGCGCGGACGGTGCGGGAAGTTTTCGGTACGACGACTGGTCATACGAGCACTCGTATGA